>CBDCJE010000001.1:0-222667 GCA_965217735.1 Chthoniobacterales bacterium
CCGTCTCCACCGCGCCTCGCGCATGATGATCGTCGCCCTGCGGGAGCTGCGGGCCCAGGCGCCGGAGTTTCGTCCCGAGCTGGCGGTCATCGGCACCACCAGCGGCGGGATGAGTTTCGGGGAGCAATATTATCGCAGCCTCCAGCGGCCCGGATGCGCCCAGCCCGCGGACGCCCGCCTGGATCGCCAATTATCCGCCGCAAAAAACCGGCCGTTGATGCCCTCGAAGCCTGCGGCTTCTCCGCTCCCTGCCAGGTGATTGCGAACGCCTGCGCCTCGGGCACGAACGCGATCGGACACGCTTTCGAGTGCATCCGCTCCGGTCGCTACGAACGCATCCTCACCGGTGGCTACGATGCACTTTCCGAGCTGGTCTTCGTCGGGTTCGATTCGCTCCAGGCCTCGACCGCCGACAAATGCCGGCCCTTCGATGGCGCCCGCAGCGGCCTCGTGCTGGGGGAAGGCGCGGCCCTGCTCGCCCTGGAAAACATGGACAGCGCGCGAGCCCGGGGCGCCGAAATCCTGGCCGAGATCACCGGCTACGGCATCTCGACCGATAACCATCATCTCACTCAGCCGCATCCTTCTGGGATCGGCCCGCGCCAGGCGATGGAGCGGGCCCTGCGCAGCGCCGGCCTCGCGCCGGAGGCGATTGATTACGTCAACGCCCACGGCACCGCCACCCCTTTTAACGATGCCGCCGAAGGCAAGGCCATCTCGGAGTTGCTCGGGCGGGTGCCGGTCAGCTCGACCAAGGGCATGATGGGGCACTCGTTAGGCGCGGCCGGCGCGATCGAGGCCGTCCTGACCATCCTCGCGCTGCGCCACGGCTTTTCTGCCGGCCAATATCAATTTCCGGGTCTCGGATGTGGGGGTCGATCTCGACATCGTGGCCCAACCAGGTGCGCCGGGCACGTGCGACGCGGGCGCTTTCCAATTCCTTCGGCTTTGGCGGGACGAACGCCTCGGTCGTGCTCGAAACGCAGGCGGCATGAGTCTGCGTCTGGCCGGCCTGGGATGGGTCACGCCGCTCGGGAGCGGGCTCGCGGAGGTCTGGGAGCAATTATTGCAGGGAAAAGAAGCGGCCGCGGTCACCCTTCAGGGTTCGTTAGGGCAGAAACCGTGTCGGGCCTTTCGCCGTCCCGGCCGCGGCCAGCGCAGAGGCCGCCCGGCATCCGCGGCTGCGCCGTTCGAGCGCGATCTCGCGTTTTGCGGTGGTGGCGGGGCTGGCCGCCCTGCGCGACGCCGGTCTGGAATTGGACGCGGCCACGGCGGAGCGAACCGCGCTCATCTTCGCGATCTCAAAATGGCGGGGTCGTTTATACCAAACGCTTCTATCACGAAATCGTGCAGGCCGGCGCCGGGGCGGCCAGTCCGCTCCTCTTTCCCGAGACGGTTTTCAACGCGCCGGCCAGCCATCTCGCCGCCATCCTCGGGGTCACCGGAGCGAGCTACACTTTGGTCGGCGACGGCGCGGTCGGGATTCTGGCTTTGCAAATGGCGGAGGATCTGATGGCGAACCCGGGACTCGATCGCTGCCTGGTGGTGGGGGGCGGAAGAGGCCGATTGGCTGCTCTGCGACGCCTACCGCCGTTGGCGCCTGCTCCGGGCCGAGCCGCCGATCGAGCCGTTCGCGGCCCGGCCGCGCGGGATGCTGCTGAGTGAAGGGGCGGGCGCCCTTCTCCTCACCCGCGAGGGCGCGCTGGAGCTGGAGACGATCGCGCCTGGAGGAAATTTTTCCCGGCAAAGCGAGGTCGTTAGGCGATTGGAACCGGTCGGCCGCGCCCTGGCGGCGAACGGCGTGACCGATCTGCTGGTGGCGAGCGCGAACGGGACCTTCATCGATGCGGCGGAGCGGGCGACGGTGGCGGCGCATTTTCGGCAGGCCGCGATCTACACCCTAAAGCCGGCGCTGGGCGAAAGCGTGGCCGCAGGCGCGCTCTGGCAGGTGATCTGTGCCGCGCACGCACTGCAGACGCAACAGCTTCCCCCGCTGCTGCACGCGCCGGAAGATTTTGACCTAACGACCTCGACGGCTCCGGCAGGAAAGCCATGGCGCCGCGCCGTCGTCACCACCTGCGGATTGAATCAGCAGGTCGCCGGTCTGGCCCTTCGCGCCACCTCGTAATCCTCGTGCTCGTGCTCGTGCTCCTGCTTGAAAAATCGCTCAGGAAAGCATGAACGCAGGAACGGGAACGAGAAGGCTTGGTGGTTGAGGTGGTCGATCTCGGTAGCGCCCGCGTTTTAGAGGCTGCGTTACTGCCGGGACCAACTTCGGAACATGAAAGGGCCAGCCAGGCGGTCGCTCAGCGGCTCCCGCTCACCTTGCTACGGAAGAAGCGCCGCTGAGCGGAGCCGATCCCTCGCTTCCTTTTCGCTTTGCAACCGTTCCAGCGCGCCGTTACTTTCGGCTCCCGCGATGCGTAAGTCGGCCTTCCTTCTCCTTTTAGTGCTCTTCGCAGCGCGCGCCGCCGGGCAGAATTTGGAAGGACCGGGCGGGCTCCCGATTGAGATCAACTCCACCGGCCAGACGACCTACGAAAACGGCCTCGCCACCGCGCGCGAAAACGTCGCCATCCACTTCGGCGACACCGATATCTACTCCGATTACGCGCAATACGATTCGGCCAAGCGGACCATCTTTCTGCGCGGCAACGTGCGCATTTATCGCGGCATTTCCTTTTATTCCGGCCAGCAGGCCACCTACAACATCGATACCAAGGCGATCAACGCCGAGAACATCCGCTCCGGCACCTATCCCTACCTCATCACCGGCCAGTCTGTGACCAGCGCGGCGGATGACGAATACACCGTCCAGCACGGCAGCTTCACCACGCACGACTCGGAGAAACCCGACTTCCATCTCAACGCGCACACTGTGCGGATCTATCCGGACGATCACGTGGTGATGAAAAGCGTGACCTTTTACATCGGGCAAACCCCGGTCTTCTGGTGGCCCTATCTCTACCAATCGCTCGACCAGGCCTTCAGCTACTCGATCGCGCCGGCCTATCTCAGCTCCTGGGGGCCGTCGCTCCTGGGCCAGATCACTTTCCCGATCGGGGAAAAAATCTCCGGCACGGTGAAGCTCGATTACCGCAGCCGGCGCGGCGTGGCCATCGGCTTCGACTCCGACATCCACTACGGCAAGGACGACAAAAGCGTGGCCAAATTGAGCACCTACTTCCTGCAGGATCAGAATCCCGATCTGAACCGCACCTCGCTCCCGCGCAACGGCACTCCGACCAGCCGCTACCGGCTTTCGCTCCAGGATCGCACCTACATCCGGGACGATCTGGAGGCGTTCGCCGACCTCAACAAGCTGAGCGACCGCTTCATCCTCCAGGATTTTTTCCCGAGCGAATTCCGGGTCAACCCGGAGCCGGATAACGTCATCGGCCTAACGAAAACGAGCCCGTGGTACACCCTCACTGCCTACGGCCGCTTTGCCTTTAATACTTTTTTTGAAACGACCGAGCGCCTGCCGGAAATCGCGCTCGACGTCAAGCGCAACGGGCTCTTCGGCGGCCCGATCTTTTACGAAGGGGAGAGCTCGATCGGGGAATTGCGGCGCAACTTTGAAGCCGGTTCGCGCTTCCAGGATTACAACGCCTTTCGCTTCGACTCCTTTCACCAGCTCACTTATCCAAACACTTACTTCGGTTTCCTCTCCATCGTGCCGCGGGTCGGATTTCGCGAGACCTACTACAGCCAGACGCGACTCCTCAACCCGACTCTCTTCGCCCAGATTCCGACCACCCCATTTGACCCGGAATTCCCGCTCCCCAATCCACAAACCAGCCTCCCAAACAAGGACGAAGGCGACGTCTGGCGTTCCGTCTTTAACGCCGGCGTGGAAGGTTCCTTCAAGCTCTCGCGGGAATGGGAGAGCGTGCAAAATCGAACTCTCGGCCTGGACGGGTTGCGCCACATCATCCAACCCTTTGCCAATCTTTCCTGGGTCTCCTCGCCTAACGTCGATCCGCTATCTATTCCGCAGTTCGATCGGGAACAGCCCACGACCAAGTTGAACCCGATCGATTTCCCGCAATACACCTCGATCGATGCGCTCGATAATTGGACCATCGCGCGGCTCGGCGTGCGCAACCGGCTCCAAACCCGCCGCGACGATCTCACGGTCAGCTGGCTGACGTTGGAGACTTATTTCGACGTCAACTTCAACAACCCGTTCGACAAGACGCCTTACTCCAACGTCTTCAATACCCTCACTGTGACCCCCGTTCCCTGGGCCACCCTGGTGCTCGAATCGCAGCTCCCGCTCCTCGACACCGGCTTTACCGAGGTGAACACGAGCATCAATTTCAAACCCACCGCCAGCACCGTCTTGACCGTCGGGCATCGCTATCTGGAAGGGAACCCCTTCTTTCTCGACAGCAGCCTCTTCACCGTCGGCGGCTACTACCGCATCAACGACAACTGGGGAGTCGGCTTTCTTGAGCAATACGAGGCCAACACCAACATCGTCGAGCAGCAGCGTTACTCGGTCTATCGCGACCTGACCAGCTGGGTGGCGTCGTTAGGCGCGATCGTGCGCAACAACGGCGGGGTGAAGGAATATGGCGTTCTCCTCACTTTTACCCTGAAGGCGTTTCCGAAGTTTGGCCTCGACCTGAACTTTGACCCCGCCGGCACCAACCAGACGCAGTGAAGGAAACGCTGGAAGTCTGAAAAACTGAAACGCTGAAATTAAGTCTCCCATGGATCTTGCAATTATTGGCTCGGGTTATGTGGGTCTCGTGACCGGGGCTTGTTTCGCCGATGTCGGCCACAACGTCATCTGCGTCGATAACGACCCGCGCAAAGTTGAGTCACTCCAGAACGGCAAAGTGCCAATCTACGAGCCCGGCCTGGAAGAGATCGTGCAGCGCAACGTTTCCGCCCAGCGCCTCCGCTTCACCGGCAGCATCAAGGACGGAGTCGATAACGCGCAGGTGGTGTTCATCGCTGTGCCCACGCCACAGGATGCCGATGGCAGCGTCGACCTGAGTTTCATCGAGAAAGTCGCGCGCGAGATCGCCGGCGTGCTGACCGATTATCGGGTCATCGTCGACAAGAGCACCGTGCCGGTGAAGACGGGCGAGAAAGTAGCCGAATCGATCAAGCGCTACAACAAGCACGGGGCGGAATTCGACGTGGTGAGCAATCCGGAATTCCTCCGCGAAGGCTGCGCCGTGGCCGATCTGATGAAACCGGATCGGATCGTGATCGGCGCCTCGAGCGAACGCGCGGTCGATCTGATGAAGAAGGTCTACGAGCCGTTTATGGCCCCGATGCTCGTGACCGACATCAACAGCGCGGAGTTGATCAAGCACGCCGCCAATTCCTTCCTCGCGCTCAAGATTTCCTACATCAACGCCGTCTCCGCCATCTGCGAAGCGAGCGGGGCCGACGTCGAAAAAGTGGCCGATGGCATCGGGATGGATCGGCGCATCGGGCGCAACTTCCTCAATGCCGGGATCGGCTACGGCGGCTCCTGTTTCCCGAAGGACATCGCCGCTTTCATCACCATCAGCGAAAAGCTGGGCGTGCCCTTCCACCTGCTCAAGGAAGTGCAGCGGATCAACGCTTCACAAAAAGATCGTTTTCTCAAGGTCGTGCGCGATGCGCTCTGGGTTTTGCGGGACAAGAAGATCGCGGTCTGGGGGCTCACCTTTAAACCGGACACGGACGACATCCGTTCCTCGGTCGCAATCGAGCTGGTGGCCGACATGTTGAAGGAAGGCGCGCAGGTCACGGCCTACGACCCCAAAGGAATGGAAAAAGCACGCGAAGTGAAAGCGATCGCCGGCGCTCGCCTAACGAACACGGCAATGGAAGCGGTCGAAGGCGCCGAGGCGCTCATCATCGCGACGGAGTGGAACGAGTTTGCCAATGTCGATCTGGCCGCGGTGCGCGAGAAAATGCATACCCCGCTCATTTTCGACGGACGCAATCTTTACGACCCCGAGACGATGCGGAAGCTGGGCTTCGATTACACCTCGATTGGTCGCCCAAAACGGCAACCGATTAGCTAGACACTTAGCGGAACTGCAACTCGCTCGTTGATCCCTAATCTTACTGCACCGTCAAAGTAAGATCGTTCCCATCGCCACCTTCGTAGTTCGCCTTATAGGTGTTGCCTGATTGGTCAATAACCTGCCCATCGGTCAAGTTGGCAAACGTACCGCTGATCGGGGTTGCGGCAGTATTGTTTATGATACGAAAGACAGTTCCTTGGGGGAGCTGGCCACTTCCGATATCGGAGAAAACAAACTTTGCGGCAGGATCGATAGTTACGCCTTGCGCAGCGACTTCGTCTGCCATTCCTGTGCTACTGTTCACTTCTGCCTGGTAAGTGCCATCCGAGCTAAACGAGAGCGTGCTCTGTATGGTGAGTGAACCGGGGCGGCGTTTTCCGCCGAGAAGACCTGGCGAAAAGTTGGCGCCGGTCCCGCTGCCTGTTCCGATCGTCACCGCGCCGGCGATGACTCCTTGTCCGACTAACATGCCACCCTTTACCTGGACCGGACCGGCGCCGGTGACCGAGCCATTAGAGTTACTGACAATGAGGATGCCAGATTCCACCGTAGTCCCACCCGAATACGAGTTAGCATTGCGTAGAAACAGTTTCCCAGTTCCCACTTTTTCGAGTGAACCTCCCGTGCCTGTTGTCAGGCCTCCGCTATCCGCAATCACGCCAGAAAACTTCGTGCTCAAACCGTTGCTTCCCACGCTCAACTTGTTCGCGCCCAGAAAGACGTTGCCGGAACCTTCCAGAGATCCGATCGCGACTTGCGCCCTCTGCGCCCCCACCCCGCTAATATCAAGACTGCCATTACC
This sequence comes from Chthoniobacterales bacterium, assembly GCA_965217735.1. Classification (GTDB taxonomy): domain Bacteria; phylum Verrucomicrobiota; class Verrucomicrobiia; order Chthoniobacterales; family UBA10450; genus Palsa-1392. Next base: position 6,841 of record CBDCJE010000001.1, read on the forward strand.
GAAGACTTCGGCGCGGCCCGTGGTGCCGCGAGCGCTTTTCTCGAAATAAATTAACCCGCCCGCTCCCCCGCCGGACCCGGCCGTTGCGACCAAGGTCGAAGCGCCGGCGTTGGAACTCTCTTTGAAAAAAACTCGACCGCCGCTGGTGCCGCTCAGGGTGCTCCCAAGCGCATTGAAGGTCGCAGCGCCCGCGCTGGATTTGCCCAAAAAGGTGACGATGCCGCCCACCGTGGGATTGACCCCGCCTCCGCTGATAGTGAAACTAGCGCGATCAGCGGTAGAATCTTCGAGGAAGAGGACCGACCCATCTCCCACGAACTGATTCTGGCTCGGCTCGATGAAGTAGCTTGCCTGCCCGGCACTGGCTGAATCGAAGAAGGCTATACCACCGGCCTGGCTATCGCTAACTTCGATCACATACTGGATGTTTTCTCCCGCTGTAGCCCCATTCAGGAAATCACAGTTATAGTTAGGGACGCTGAATTGCTGGGTCTTTCCCGAGTTGTTGATAATTCCGGCGCCGCTGATCAGAAGGATGTTCGTATCGGCGAGGGAAATGGTGAAAGCGCTCGCATCCAAGGTGAATACGATACCATCTAGGTTGGACGGCGCCCCCGTGGTCGAGATATCGGTTATATTGGATTGAGCGAATGTCGCGGTGTCGGAAACCTGGTTCGGTATGGTGACGGGAGTCCAATTCGAGGCCGTGCTCCATTCGCCAGAAGTCGGATTCAGGTTCCAGGTCGCACTGCCAGCAAAGGCTCCGGCCGGGGTGATGGAGAGCGCTAGAAAAAGGAGAACTATCCGCCGGTAAATCATGTAACAACCCTGATCTGCAGGTTCAAAAAAGACAAGGAATTTCCCGAAACATCGTTACCGCAGCGACCAAGTGACATTAAAGCCAAGTCAGATTTTGCTTTCGCCAAAGCTGCGCGAAATTCTTCGGTGACCGATTCCGCATTCCCGACGCGCTCCTTAGCGCGAGGGGATGGTCGGCCTTCGCCAAGATCGACATTGCGCCAGAACTCCAGTCGCTCGCTCGCCCTCGCCACGCTCCAGCGCTGGCGCGAGGGGACCGAGTTTGCTGAGCAAATCGTGGCGCAGATGTTCGCGCCGAGCGGACTCAGCGCGTCGGACCGCGCCTTCGCCCTTGAACTGTTCTACGGCGTTCTGCGCAACCTGACGCTGCTCGATTTCTGGATCGCGAAATTGCGCTCCGACCCAGTCGCGCCCAATGCGCGCGATCTTCTTAGGCTCGGGCTTTACCAGGTGCTGCTGATCGAGACCGCCGATCACGCCGCGGTGTTCGAGACGGTCGAGCTGGCCGGAAAGCGGGCCCGCCCGCTGATTAACGCCATCCTGCGCCGCGCCCTGCGCGAGAAAGCTCGGCTAACGAGTGCGGCCGAGGAACAACCGCTCGCCGTCCGTTTTTCCCTCCTGCCCTTTCTGGTCGAGAAATGGTCGCGTCAATTCAGTCCGCCGCAGGTGCTTGCCCTCTGCCGGTGGAACAATCGCCCCGCCCCGGTCTACGCACGAGTCAATCGGCTCAGACTAACGACGGACGAGTTCCTGGAGCAATATCCGCAGAGCACGCGCTTGCCAGGAAGCGCGAACTTTGTCGCTTTGCCGCAGGCCGGCCCCGCTCTGGAAAAAGGCGACTGCTACGTGCAGGATCCGAGCACCGCGCTGGCCTGTGAAATGTTGCAGCCGACGGCGGGCGAAACCGTGCTCGACGCCTGCGCCGCACCGGGCGGAAAAGCGGCTTACCTGGCCGAGATGATGCAAAACCAGGGGACGCTGCTGGCGGCCGATCGGGATGAGGCACGCCGGCAACGCTTGCGCGACAATCTCGTTAGGCTGGGACTGGCCAACGTGCGCACATTGCGCTGCGATTGGCTGGAAGAGGAATCGGTCCGCGCGGCGGGATTGGAAGCTTGTTCCTTCGACAAAATTCTGCTCGACGCGCCCTGCAGCAATACCGGGGTGATGCGGCGCCGGGTCGACCTGCGCTGGCGTTTGCGACCGGCGGATTTTCAGCGCATGCCGGACCTGCAAGTCCGCATCCTGCAGGCCGTTACGCCGCTCCTGAAACCAGGCGGTTCATTAGTCTATAGCACCTGCAGTCTCGAACCGGAGGAGAATGGCGGGGTGGTGGAGGCGTTTCTGCGCGGGGCGCCGGAGTTTGGCCTAACGATTACAAAAGTGAGCCAGCCCTTTCGCGATGGCTTCGATGGCGCCTTCGCCGCCCGGCTGGAGTCTCGTTAGGTCAGCCCCCGGAATGTCCGCAAGGCAACCTGCTCCGGTGGGGCGAGCCTCCGCCCTCCCCAGTTTCGATCACGAGCAGGAGCACGATTGCGAGCGAGGAGTGGCGGGCGGGTTTGCATCCACCCACTGCGGTGGAATGATTAACCCCTATGAAAGACGAACGCTTCGATAAACTCGCCTCCCTTCTCGTAAATTACTCCACCGACCTGAAGAAGAACGAGAAGGTGATGATCGAATCGTTCGATGCCCCCGACGAGATGACTCTCGCCCTCATTCGCGCGGCCCGGAAAGCGAAGGCAATCCCTTTCGTCCAGTTGCAACACGCCCGCATCCTGCGCGAGCTCGCGCTCGAGATCGACCCGCGTGCGCTCGACCTGAACGCTGCGCATGAGCTGGCCCGGATGAAAAAAATGGACGCTTACATCGCCATCCGTGGCAGCCACAACATCAGCGAACTGGCCGATGTCCCGACCGATAAGATGAAGCTGGTCGCGAAAAAGATGCGCCCGGTGCAGGACCAGCGGGTGCAGAAAACCAAATGGGTCGTCCTGCGCTGGCCGACCCCGGCGATGGCGCAGCTGGCCGGGATGAGCACGGAAGCGTTTGAGGATTTTTTCTTCAAAGTCTGCACCCTCGATTACCGCAAACTCCAGCCTGGGATGAAGGCGCTCAAGCAGCTGATGGAAAAGACCGACAAAGTGCAGATCAAAGGGCCGGGGACCGATCTGCGTTTCAGCATCAAGGGCATTCCCGCCATCATTTGCGGCGGCGATCGTAATATCCCGGACGGTGAGGTCTTTAGCTGCCCGGTGAAGGATTCGGTCCAGGGCCATGTCACCTTTAACGCCCCCAGTATTTACCAGAGCACCGGCTTCGATAATATCCGGCTCGATTTCCGCGACGGGAAGATTGTGGAAGCGACCAGCAACCAGACCAAGAAGCTGAACGCGGTCCTCGACTCCGACGCCGGCGCGCGCTACATCGGCGAGTTTTCGTTAGGCTGCAATCCGCACATCATGCATCCGATGCGCGACATTCTCTTCGACGAGAAGATCGCGGGATCGTTTCACTTCACCCCCGGGCAGGCCTACCAGGAAGCCGATAACGGCAACCGCAGTCAGGTACACTGGGACATGGTTTGCATCCAGCGCAAGGATTACGGCGGGGGCGAGATCTTCTTCGACGGCAAACTGATCCGCGAGAACGGCGAGTTTCTGCCCAAGAAACTGCGCTCGCTAAATTGGAAGAGCTTTAAGTAGGCGCGCTGAGGCGAGCCCGCCGGCAGGACGAGACGCCCGGCGCTTAGCGACCCGGCGCGACCTGAATCATGCCCAGCTCGCTCCCGCCGCCACCGACCTGCACGTTCTCGATCTCGAAGACCGGAGCGTTGTCGATCGTGCTCGCGCCCGCGCCCGGCAACTGCATCGAGACCTTCTTCGAGGTCGAGTTCAGGACAATGGTCGCGATCTCGAAGAGCGGGGTGAATTCGATCGCCGCAATCTGGAACTGCGCGGTCAATTGAACCGAAGCCTGCTCCTGGTGCGACGGCGTCAGTTGCACCGGCGCCGCACCGGAGCCGGCCATCAGCTCGAGGCCGGAGATGGCGAAGGAAGGGGAAGTGATCAGGGCCGGCTTCTGCTGGCCGGACGGGGTGAGCCGGATGGTGCCGATGGTGCCGTTGGAAAGATCGATTTTCGCCACTTCAAAGGTGACCTGCAGGTTCATCGGTGGCTGCGGATCCTGCGAGGGCGCGAGGCGCATCGAAACAACGTTGGACATCGGCTTGAGTTGCAGGCCGCTCATCTTGAAAGTCGGGGTGAGCTGCATCGAGGCGATCTCGAGCGCGAAGGTCAGTTGCACCGCAGTGTGCATGCCGCCGACCGGCTGCTGGACCGACATGGTCGGCGAAGAAGATTGGCTGGCAGAAGCAGGAGTGAGCGAAGTTTCAGGCATAAGGTCGGATGTGGTTGGCTGTAGGCGGATGGGTTCGGTGGTGATGATCTTAGAAGCAAAAGATGGAGATTCAATCGAAGACTGTGAGGGCTGGCGGACGGCTATCGGCCCGGCCAAACCCGCTTCCGGTTCCAGCAAAACGAGTTCGGATTCCGGCTCCGGCTGGGCCAACTCGGAGAGGACCGGCTCGGCAGAAAAAGCGGTGGTGAGATGCGGGATCGGGCGGCCCTGGCCGACCGGCTCTTCCTGGGCAAAGGGAGCTTCCTCGACTTCGGCGGCGATCTCGTCGGCATCGGTCCAGCCATCGTCCGGCTCGGGAATGGCTTCTTCGGTCTTGGCGGCGATCTTTTCCGGCTCGACTGCGGGCACTTCCGGCTTGGGCGCCTTCTCTTCCGGCTGGGGCGGCGCGGGCTTGGCGGCGGCAGCCACCTCCTCCGGCTTGGGCGTGGCCTCGACCGGTTTGGTCGTGATCGGTTCCGGTTTCGGTGGGATGACTTCCGGCTTGGCGGCAGCAACTTCGGCCGGCTTGGCCGGAACTTCGGCGGGCTTGGGAGCAACTTCGACGGGCTTGGGAGCAACTTCGACGGGTTTGACTGGAACTTCCGCCGGTTTGGCTGCGGCTGTCTCTGTTCTGGCCGGAGCTTCAGCCGCCTTGGCCGCGACTTCCGCAGGCTTGGCCTCGATTTCAGGCGGCTTGGCTGAAATTTCCGCCGGCTTGGCCGCGGCTGCGACGGGGGTCGGAGCTGTTTCTCGCTTTTCCGAAGGCTGCGCGGAAGAGCGCCCCGGTTCCTCTCGTTTTTCAGACGGTTGTAAGGCGGGCTGCGCGGGCAGCTCGCGTTTTTCCGAAGGCGGAACGAACGACCGAACGGGTTCCTCTGGTTTCGCCGAAGGCGCGGGTGAGGGTCGAACGGGTTCCACCGTTTTTGCGCTGATCTTCTCAGGCTTGGCCGGAACGTCTGGCTGCTTTTCTGCCGGCTTCGCGGGCGGGGCGACTTCGCCGGCGGCTCTAACCGTGGGCGGCCACATGCCATCGGCCGGAATGACCGGCGGCGGCACGGATTTCCCTGGCTCGATACCCCGGATCGCGGCCTTCTCCAGCGGCGCGGAGGCAGGCTCCTGCACGCCCGGCGTGGCGCCGCGCGCGGTGATCGGACCCGAGGGCAGGACGGGCGCCGGTGCCGGGGCTTCGCTGCCCTTCAGCTGCACCGAGACTTTGGGCGGTCCGCTGGAAAGATGATCGCGCGAGAGCCGGCGTTCATCGCCCGCGGTCGGCTCGTCTCCGGCCAAGGGCGGATCGGTCAACGGCTCGGCTGGATCGTAAAGAGGAACGGAAGCGAGGTTACGGCGGAATTGTTGCACGACGAGCCAGACGAGAAGCAAAATGCCTGCCAAAAGCAGCGCGCCCACGAGCAGGTTGCGCGAGCTTGCGAGGCCGGTGGCGCTGGCGCCCAAAGCCGGTTGCGCCGCCGCGCTCGCCGCCGCCACCTTCCCGGCGGTTGAAGCAGGCGCTCTGGTCGCACCCGGTTTCGCGGCCGCGACGACAGGCGCGACCGAAGCCCGGGCTTGCGCCGGGGCCGAGGGAACGGACCCCGAGGCCGGGCTGGCGGCAGCCACGGCGGGAGAAGCGGCGGGACTCCCGGCCGGTTTGGCTTCGCCGTTCTCGGTCAATTCCGGAGCGCCGGCCTCCGCCTGGCCGAAACGCAGCGCCGGTTTCGTTCCGGTGCCAGGAGTGGCATCGGCTTGCGCCAGCGCGGCAGTCGGCGGGGCTTCTTTTTCACCATTTTGCTGCAGCCAGCCGAGATCGTAAAAGGAATCGGCAAAAACGATGTTAAGCGGCGGAGAGTAAATCTTGCGCGCGGAGACGACCCAGTCATTCCCCTGGTCGGGATGAGCGTGCTTAAACTCCCATGCCGCCTGGGCGTAATAGAGCGCGGGCGTGTCGCCGGTGAATTTGAACTGATCCATCAACTGCTGCGCTTCCTGCTCTTTGCCCTGCAGCAGGAGAGTCATGAAAATCTTGTAGCGAATGAGCTGGGCAGCCTGGTTCTGATCGCCTCCGGGCGTCTCGGCAAAGAGCGCCTCGAAACGGTCGCGCGCCTTCTGGTATTCCCCTTTCTTGAACGGGATCTGGGCCAGGTTGTATTGCGCTTCGCGGAATTTCGGATCGGCCGTGACCGCTTTGTGGAAGGCGACCTCAGCCTCGTCATACTTCTTCTGCTCCATCAAAATCTCGCCCCGCAGATTGAGCGAGGCAGCGTCGTTGGGGTGGCCCGCCTCGGCCAGATCGAGCGCTTTGAGCGCGGCGGGGAAATCGCGTTGCTGGAAGGCGCGCTCGGCCTTTTCGTAGTTGGCTTTGGCGTCCGCTTTTAGCCGCTCCGCCCGTTCGGTGGTGGAGGTGATCTCGAGCGCCGCTCGCCCTTCCCCGGCCGGCTTTTCCATCCAGCCAACCTCGTAAAAGGACTCGGCGTAAAGCTTGTTCAACGGTTCGGCAAACTGCTTGGAAGCGGCGGTGATCCATTCCTGCGCTTCCTTCTTGTTGCCATGCTGGAAGGCGATGGCGGCGTTGGAGTAATAGAGCGCGGGACTCTCTTTGGTCGCTTCAAACTTGTTTAGAATCCAGTCGACCGTGTTTTCCTTCCCCTGCAGGACGAAGGTAAGCAGGATCTTGTATTGGATGAGCTGGGTCGTCTCCGGTTGCAGGCCGCCGTTGTCCCCCGCCATCAAGGCCTCGAATCGGTTGCGCGCTTCCGGCCACTTCTTTTGCAGAAACGGGATTTCGGCCAGGTTAAAACTGGCATTCCAAAATCGCGGCTCGATCGAGAGCGCCTTCCGCAAGGCGGCTTCCGCCTTGTCGTATTTCTCCTGCCGCATGTAGACCACGCCACGCAGGTTGTAGGACTCGGCCAGATCGGGCTGCGCCTTGTCGATGGCGTCGAGCGCCTTAAGCGCATCGTCGTATTTCGCGTCGTCGAAAGCGTGGAACGCCTTGTCATACATCGACTCCAGCTCCGACTTGGCCGGCTTGGCTCCGCTGAGCGCAACAGAGCTCAAAACCAGGAAGATAATTGTCAGGAGCTTACGGGCGTGCATCACAGGAGGCATAAAACGGTTGAGGGCGGAAAATGACAAGTCTTAATTCCTCGACCCGCGCCCGGGAGAAGGCGAGGCGGTCGGGCGGGTTCCGCTCGGGCTCGCGGCCGGACTTGGAGTCGGCGTCGCGTCGTTCCGGTGCCGGAACGGATAGGTCAGGAAACGCACCACTTTATCGCCCAGGTTTTGCCGCGGTGTCTCGCTCGGCTGCGGCGACGGAGCCGGCGATGGCGTGGGGCTTCCGTCGCGGTCGCGAGCGGCGGTTCGGCGCGAGCGGGCCGACTTTTTCTCGTCGTCGTCGCGGCTCGTTTTGCTGGCAATGGAACGCTTCCTGGCCGGCGTTGCGCTCGCCTCCGGCTCTTTCTCCTCGGTCCGCGCGACCTGACTGGGCGATAGCGACGGTTGCGGGGTCGACTTTTCCGTTTCCGCCGCCGGCTCCGGTGTCTCCTTCGCCTCCGCCACCACGGGGGTCGGCGTCTCCGCGGGAGCCGCGCTCGGGGCTGGCGTCGGGCTCGGGTTGGCGGCCGGGCCGGTGACATTGCTCACCGCGGCCGGCGTGGGCACGCCCACTTTGTCGCCCCAACCGAGAGAAACCAGGGGCGCGGCAAAGGCGCGGTTTTGTTCCTCGGGGTAAACATTGTGGGCGTTCGCGATCCAGTTCTCTCCCTGCTTTGGATTCCCATGCTGAAAAGCCCAGGCCGCCTGCGCGTAATAGAGCGCCGGAGTGCTCCCCATCATCTTGAATTCATCCATCGCTTTCTGGGCCGCGCCGTCCCGGCCCTGGCGGAGAAGGGTGAGGTAAATCTGGTAGCGAATGAGCTGCTCGCGCTGTTCCTTCTTCCGCCCGCCGGCGGTGGCGCCGAGCAGTTCCTCGAAAGCTTTGCGGGCCGCGTCGTCATCCTTTTTCGCGAAAAGAATCCGGGCCAGGCCGTAGCGCGCCGTCTCCGAACCCGGCTCAGCCGTGAGGGCATGGCGGAATGCCGATTCGGCGCCATCGAACTGGCCCTGCTCGAGCAAAATCTGACCACGCAGGTTGGCCGCGACCGCCTGGTTCGGCGTGGCCGCATCGATCTCGTCGAGTAATTGCAAGGCCGCCTCCAGATCGCCTCGGCGATAGGCGCGTTCCGCTTTCCCCAGATCGCCCTGGGCGCGGGTCAGCCGTTCCTCAGGCGATTCCACTTCGAGCGCGACCGGGCCGCTGCCCGATTCCTTCTTCAGCCAGCCGACTTCGTAGAACGACTCCAGGAAAAGTTTGGTCGTGGCGGAAGGAAACTGTTTCTCCGCCGTGGCCACGAGAGCTTTTCCTTCGCCCGGCTTCTGCTCGCGAAAGGCGAACGCCGCCTTGGCCAGGGTCGCGGCCGGGCTGGTCGTGGTGGTCTGGAATTTCTCGAGCAGCTTCGACCCTAGCTTTTCCTTTTTCTCCAGGATGTAGGTGAGGAGGATTTTGAACTCGATCAGGTCGCTGGTCAGGCTGGGCAGTTTGTCTTCCGGCGAATTATAGAGCGCGCTGAACCGGCGCCGCGCTTCGGTCCAGTTCTCCTGGAGAAACGGCACCTCCGCCAGGTTGTAGCGCGCCTCCCAGAAGGTCGGGTCGAGATCGCGCGCCTTGCGCAACGCCGTCTCCGCTTTGCCAAACTCCTCCAACCGCATCCAGGCCACTCCGCGCAAGTTGAGCGCGGCCGGGAAATCCGGCTGGCGCGCATCGATCGCATCGATTTTTTGCAGCGCCTCGCGATACTGCCCTGCGCTCACTTCCTGGGCGGCGGCGTTATACATCGCTTCCAGCTCCGATTTTGTCGGCGCCACCACTCCCGCGGCCAGGGAACCCAGAGCCAGGAAAATCGTCGCCGCGCTCACTAATGCAGTTTTCAACCTCGCCATCATGTCGCTCTTTATCGAAAAGATAAACCAGTCATCAATCAATCGAACGCGATGAGATGACGAGAGAAATGACCGACTGGAGCAACTGGCAACCACGAGTGCGAGCCAATCTGCTCTTCATTGTGCACCAGGAAAAAATCCTCCTCATCCGCAAAAAACGCGGCTTTGGCGCGGGAAAAATCAACGGACCGGGCGGCAAGATCGATCCGGGTGAGACCGCGCTCGCCTCGGCTCTGCGCGAGACTTTCGAGGAGCTGGGCATCACCGCGCTTGGGGCCGAGCAGCGGGGCGAATTGCATTTCCAATTTCGCGATGGCAACAGCCTGCATTGCGCGGTTTTTCTGGCCCGCGATTTCGAGGGCGAGCCGTCTGAGACGGAGGAAGCGGTCCCGCTTTGGACGCCGCTCGACCAGATTCCTTACGATGAGATGTGGGCGGACGATCGGCATTGGCTTCCGCTCCTTCTTCGCGGCGAACATTTCAGCGGCTACTTCGATTTCGACGGCGAGGAGCTGCTCGATCGCCGGATCGTGCTCAGGGGCTCGTAGGCGACCGCTGCGGTAGCTCCAGATCGAGGCGGACAAATCGGATCCGAGACTTTCGCCTAACGATTCAAATTCCCGATGATGCGCAGCCCTTCCAGGGTCAGGTGCGGGCGCACGGCGTCGATCTCCGGCAGGCGAGCGGCAATTAACTTGGCGTAGCCGCCGGTGGCGACGATGCGCGCCTTCTTTTTCCCAAACGCTTCCGCGCCGATCCGGGCCAGGATTTCTTTGACCAAGCCGCGGTAGCCAAAAATGGCGCCTGCCATCATCGCCGCCTTGGTCGACCGCCCAACCGCACGCCGCGGCTCAGCCAGGGTCAGCCTGGGCAGGAGCGCGGTCCGTTTGTAGAGGTAACTGGTCATCGACTCCAGACCGGGTGCAATCACTCCGCCGATGTAGCAGCGCTCGGCGGAGACGACGTCGAAAGTGACCGCGGTGCCGAAATCGACCACCACCGCCGGTGCGCCGTAGAGCGCGGCGACCGCGGCGGCATTGGCCAGGCGATCGGCGCCGATCGACTCCGGCTCAGGGTAATCGACGCCGACACCGAGCTCGCACCTGGCCGAGACAAAAAAGAGCGGCGTCCGCCCCATCGCGCGCCGGATGAGCACATCTTTCTTCGGCACAACGGAACAGACCACCACCGCCTCGACCGCCCGCCGCCGGACGATATTCTGCAAGGCCGCGACAGTCAGCCGCGCCGTTTCGATCCGCTCGGTCGCGCCCACTTTCTTCTCTGAAGCGAAGGCCAGCTTGGTGAAGGAATTGCTGATATCGATCAGCAGATAACTCGACTTTTTCTTAGGCGCAGCCTTTGGCACGACGAGCGCAACAAACACCGCCCTTCAGCCAGAGCAAGCCGGGGCGGTTCCGCCGCGCGCCAGAGCTTCGCCCGACCCGGGCGCTTGCTCCGGGAAAGGCGCGCGCGTAGCCTCGGCCGGTGAGAAAATTGGTTCATCGTCCCCGGCGCCTCCGCCGCACCGCCGCCTTGCGCGACCTGGTCCGCGAGACCCATCTTTCGCCTCACGACTTCATTCTCCCGCTCTTCATCAACGAAAAGATCGGCCGTCGCCGGGCCATCTCCAGCATGCCCGGGGTGGAGCAGCTCGCGCCGAGCGAAGTCGCGGCCGAGGCCGCCCGCGCCCAGGCTGCCGGCCTCCGCGCCGTCCTCCTCTTCGGCGTCCCTAACGAAAAGGACGAAGCCGCTTCCGGCGCCTACGCCGAGCAGGGCGTGGTCCAGCAGGCGGTGCGTGCAATCAAGCAGGAATGTCCCGAGCTGCTCGTCCTGACCGACGTTTGCCTCTGCGAATACATGAGCCACGGGCATTGCGGGGTGACCCGGATCGATGGCGATCATTTTCACGTTCTGAACGACGAAAGCGTCGAATTGCTGGTCAAAACCGCCCTCTCCCATGCCGCCGCCGGCGCCGACATCGTGGCCCCGAGCGACATGATGGATGGCCGCATCGGCGCGATCCGTGAAGCGCTCGATGGCGCGGGTCATGACCAGACCGCGATCATGAGTTACGCGGCCAAATTTGCCTCCGCCTTTTACGGCCCGTTCCGGGAAGCGGCCGAGAGCCCGCCGCAATTTGGTGACCGGCGCGGCTACCAGATGGATCCGGCCAACGCCAACGAAGCCATGCGCGAGGCCGCGCTCGATGTCGCGGAAGGAGCCGACATCGTCCTGGTCAAGCCGGCTCTGCCTTATCTCGATATCCTCTGGCGGGTGCGGGAACGCTTTGGCCTAACGACAGCGGTTTACCACGTCAGTGGCGAATATGCCATGGTCAAGGCCGCGGCGGAACGCGGCTGGCTCGACGAAAAAGCGGCCGTCCTCGAGATCATGACCGGGCTGAAACGGGCCGGGGCCGATCTCATCATCACCTATTGGGCGCGGGAGCTGGCCGAGTGGACTCGTCCTTAGGCGCAAAACCAGCCTCGTGCTCGTGCTCCTGCTCGTGATCGAAAGATTGGAGGGGAGGCGATGACAAGCATGAGCACATTGACGAACAGGCGCGGGGAGAGCGCCGCGCACCTGGAGCTGAAACGCCTCGCGCTGCTCTGGGCGCAGGAAAACGGCTACCCCATGGCCGCGCTCGAAATCTCTCTCCCGCAGTGCCGCTATCGCGCCGATGTCGCCGCTTACCGCCCGCAGCCTCACGGCGCCCTCGGCTTCACCGCCGTCTTCGAATGCAAGCAATCTGCGCCCGACCTGCGGCGCGACGATCGGCGCACCTCGCAGACCCGGGCCCGGCTGGAATCGATCTATCGCCGCCAGCAGATCCTGGAGAAGCATCTCCGCGTGCACTACCCCACCCTGCGCACCGGCGAGAGCCTGTTTCCGGAGTGGGACGGGCACGACTTCGGCGCGATTGAGCACCGCGGCTACCAGCGGGTCCTGCGCGAGCTGACCGCGCTGCAAAACCAGCTGCGCGACGGCCGCAAGTTTGAAAAGCTGGCCCGCTACGCCTGCGCCAACCTCTTCTACCTCGTCCTGCCTAACGAACTGCTGCGCGCAGCGGAGGCGCCCTTAGGCTGGGGCCTGCTCGTCGCGCGGGAGGGCGCGCTTACCCTTCAGCGCAAACCGGTCTGGCACGAGAGCGCAGAGCAGGCGCGGCTGCGCGTCCTGCAAAAAATCGCCGCCGCCGGCACCCGTCAGCTCAACCGCCAGCACCAGCTCGCGCCGGCAACGAATTTCCCCTCGCCTCCGCGCACTGCTGCTGGACGAAATGTGGAACCGTCCTAGATTTTTTTTCGCGATGCGATCGAATCACCCGGCGCGGTGTGCGGCTTTCCCCCGCTTGAGCTTCGGCCGGCGCCTGCGCCACCCCGCCTTCCGGCCCGGTCCATGCTTTCCTTATCCACCGTTTGTCGGAGGAGTTTTATGAAACCGACCTTCTTTGCGGAATCCGGAAGCCCCTTTTCTCGACACGACTTTCGTCCTGGGCGCAAGACAGCCGTCTTCCCCCAGCCGGCTTTTGAATTCCAACCTCGCCGCGGCGGCAACTTTTTTCCGGACGATGGCCCCCCGCGCCGCAAACCGGGCTTCAGCCGGCTGGCCGATGAAGTGCTCCGGGCCGATGCCAGCCGCAGCTTTCGTCTGGAGGCGGCGGTCCTCGGGCTGGTCGCACTCGTCGCCGCCTGGCCGATCGCGATCATGATCCACGAGGTCTACCGGCTGTTGCAATAATTCCGGCGGCCGATTCTTCCGCCCGGCCCGGACCCTCCTCGGCCCGTTCTTCGGTGTGAGCTAGCCTAACGAGAATAGGATCGGGCTTAGCCGCGGGCGGTCCTCTCTTCCACCGCGGTCGAACCGGGACGATGGGTCAGAAACTCATCCCGATAACGCGGCGTCTCCTCCGGCGCGAATCCGTGCCGCATGATGTTCTCGGTCACGATGCGCGGGATGAGGAATTGCAGGAGGTAATCGCCCCCGCCGGCCTTGGTCCCGCCGCCGCTCATCTTGAAGCCGCCGAATGGGTGTCGGCCCACCACCGCGCCGGTGCAGGAGCGGTTGATGTAAACATTGCCCGCCACCAGCTCGGCCTTGATTCGTTCGATGTTCGCCGGGCTGCGGGAGAAAAAGCCGGCGGTGAGAGCGTAATCGGTGTCGTTGGCGACGTGGAGCGCTTCGTCCAGATCGCGCACTTTGAGCACGCTCAGGACCGGGCCGAAAATCTCCTCGCGCGCCAGCCGGTCGGTCGGTTTCACATCGGTAAAAATGGTCGGCGGAATGAAATAGCCTTCGTTAGGCAGCTGCTTCGCCTGGTAAGCCAGAGTCGCTTCTTTTTTGCCCACTTCGATCGTTTCCAGAATGCGTTTGTAGGCCGTCTCATCGATCACCGGGCCGACCGTGATGCCCGGTTCGGCCGGATTCCCGACCCGCAGACTGGCGGTCGCGGCCAGGAGACGCTCCATCACGCGATCGTAGTTCTCTTCCATCACGATGAGGCGCGAGAGCGCGGAGCACTTCTGGCCCTGATAACCGAAGGCGGAGTAGATCGAATCGACGATCGTCTCATCGAGGTCGGCGTCGGAATCGACGATGATGGCGTTCTTGCCGCCCATCTCGCAGATGACCCGCTTGAGCTCGCGCTGGCCGGGCCGGGTTTTGCCGGCGGCTTCCCAAATGTGCAGGCCCACTTCGCGCGAACCGGTAAAAGCGATCAGATCGACGTCCCGGTGATTGACGAGATGTTCGCCGATGACCGCGCCGTCGCCGTTGAGGAGATTGAGCACGCCGCGGGGCACGCCCGCTTCTTCAAACACTTCCATCAAAAGCGCACCACAGACGGCCGATTGCTCGGCCGGTTTCATGAGCACGGTGTTCCCGGTGACCAACGCGGCCGAGACCATCCCGCAGAGGATCGCGACGGGGAAATTCCAGGGCGCGATGACGAGGGCGACGCCGCGGCCCCAGTAGTGCTGGTAATTTTCCTCGCCCGCCACGTGCTGGGTGATGCGCGGCCGACCGAGAATGCGCATCTGCTGGGCGTAGAAGAGACAGAAGTCCATCGCCTCGCGCAGGTCGCCGTCGGCTTCCTCCCAGGCCTTGCCGACCTCGAACACTTCCACTGCACAGAGCTCGAAACGACGCCGGTCGAGAATGGCGGCGACCCGCTCGAGTAGCTGAGCGCGATGTTCGACCGAGGTGCGCGACCACTGGTCGAATGCGCCCCGGGCGGCGCCGAGCGCGCGCTCCGCCTCGGGGATGCCGGCTTCCGCCACCGCGCCCACAATTTCGTTAGGCACACTCGGGTTGACTGACTCCATCCACTTCCCGGTGGTCACTTTTTCGCCGTTGATGACGAGCGGATACTGCTGGCCGAAGCGGGTGCGCACTTCGCGCAGCGCGTTCCGCATCCGTTCCTGCACCTGCGGATGAACGAAGTTGAGTAACGACGCGTTCTCGTAGGTGTCGCCCGGCGGAGTGGCGACGGAGGAACCGTTGCCGGAATGATCCTGGCCCGGCGGCAGCTCGAGCGGCGGGCGCGGCTCTTCCGTGATCAGGTCGCGCGGGTCGCGCAGCAGTTGGGCGGCGGACTGGTTATCGGAAAACTTGGCCCGGAGAAAGCCTTCGTTGGAAGTGTTCTCGAGCAATCGCCTAACGAGATAAGACATGCCCGGGAGCAGTTCGCCGACGGGCGAGTATTCCCTAACCCGATAACCCATTTCGACCAGGGCGCGCTTGATCGGGCCGGCCATGCCGTAGAGGAGCTGGAACTCGAAGCGGCTCTGATCGATCCCCATTTCCTCCGCGCAGGCCATGGCGTGGGCGATGCTGCGGACGTTGTGCGAGCCGAAGGCCGAGGTGACGATGGATTCGTGCTCGAGCAGGATGCGGGTGCAGGTCTCGAAGCTGGCGTCGCTCTCCGGTTTCTGCAGAAAGACCGGGCAAACCCAGCCGTTCTGTTGCGCAATGATCTTCTCGTAGTCCCAGTAGGCGCCTTTGACCAGACGCACGGCAAAACGCGTCCCGCGCCGGTGTCCCCATTCGATCAGGTCGCGCAGATCGCGCTCGGCGTCGCGCAGGTAAGCCTGGATGACGATGCCAATCTGGGGCCAATCGGCGAACTCCGGCTCGGTGAAGAGCTGCTTGAAGAGGTCGAGCGTGCTGTTCTTCTGCGCGTAGCTCTCCATGTCGAAATTGACAAACGCGCCCAGCTCGCGCGCCCGGCGCAGGATGGGACGCAGCTTCGGCGCGAGATGGGCGATCGCCTCCTCCGGCGCGGCCGGGTCCATCTGCGAATAAAAAGCGGAGATCTTGAGGGAAAGATTGACCACCGGAAACAGGTCGGTGTTTTTGCCTAACGGATCGGTCCAGCCCCGCGTCTCCCGCGAAAGGGTCTCGAGCAATTCCATCGCCCGGGCCGCGTATTCATCTGCCTCCTGCTCGCTCACCACCGCTTCGCCCAGTAAATCGACGGTGAAGCCAATGTTCTGTTTGCGCTTCTGCCGCAGCGTCTTCATGACGTCGGCGCCGTCCTTCCCGGCGATGAATTGCCGCGCCATGCCGGAGACGTTGCGGCGCAGGATGTAGGCGGTAAGCCAGGGGAAAATGCCGGCCGCTTTCAGGCCGGTCTGCATCATCGGAACGAAGGAATCCATCCCGTGAAAATATTCGCGCAGATGGGTCACGATATCGCCCGAGCGCCGGAGCGAGGCGAGGACGTCGACGAAGCGAAACATCTGCACCTTGAAGGCCTCGTCCTTCATCGAGAAGGCCATCATTTTTTGGTAAAAACCGGCTTTGCTGAAGATCGATTCGGGATGCTGATCGACCAGTTCGAAAATCCGTTGACCGCGCCGTTCCACGGCGGCTTGCAGGGCACTCATGGGGGCGAGGATAAGTCGGGGGACCGCTTTCGGCAAAGGGGGCCGCGCGCGGAAATCATTTTTCTCGGTCGCGGGCGTAATTTCTCCGGCACCGACCCGCTCAACCTCTGCTCCTTTTCCGAATTACAACTGAGACCAACCTGCATGAAATTAACTCAACGAATCAAGGAAGCCGGCGCCGCCGGATACATTTTGCTGTGGCTGCTGGGCATTCCGGTTCCGATTTTGTTCGTCATCTTTTTGATGCGTGGTTGCAGCTAGGTTGGCAGGTAGAGGTGAGTCGCCTGGCGGGGGCTGCCCGGGTTGGTTAGACTCCGGGATACGCTCCCGGCCAGGCGTTGCCTTTTCGTTAGGCCAGTTGCTCCCGCGGGCGAGGTCGGCTAGGGATGTCTGCCATGCCGGACGAGGGACGTTTCCAATTTGCGAGCGATAACACCGCCGGGATCTGTCCCGAGGCCTGGGCGGCTTTGGCCGAGGCCAATCGCGGTGCGGTTTCTTCCTACGGCAACGATCCCTGGAGCGAGCGCGTCTTCGCCCAGGTGCGGGAGATTTTCGAGAGGGACTGCGAGACCTTCATTGTCTTTAACGGCACCGCGGCTAACTCGCTCGCTCTGGCCCAACTTTGCCAGCCCTTTCACAGCGTCATCTGTCACCAGCGCGCTCATATCGAGACGGATGAATGCGGTGCGCCGGAGTTCTTCGCCGGCGGAGCCAAGCTGCTCCCGATCGGGGGCGAAAACGGCAAGCTCGATCTGGCGGAAGCGCATGAGTTGCTCGGGCGACATCGCGATGTGCATTCGACCAAAATCCGCGCCCTCAGCGTCACCCAGGCGACCGAGATGGGAACGGTTTACAGCCTGGAAGAACTGGACGCGGTCGCCGCCTTCGCGCGAGAAAACCGGCTCGCGCTGCACATGGATGGAGCGCGTTTCGCCAACGCCGTGGCCTCGTTAGGCTGCACTCCGACAGAGGCCAGCTGGCAGCGCGGGATCGACGTCCTCTCCTTCGGCGGGACGAAGAATGGAACCGGCGGCGGGGAGCTGGTGGTTTTCTTTCAGCGCGAGCTGGCGCGGGAGTTTGATTATCGGGTCAAACAGGGAGCGCAGCTCGCCTCCAAGATGCGTTTCCTGGCCGCGCCCTGGTCGGGCTTGCTGGCCGATGATGTTTGGCTCAAGAACGCCCGGCACAGCAACGAGATGGCGCGCTTGCTGGAAGAAAAACTGGCCGAGCGCAATCTCGCCCGGCTCGCTGTCCCGCGCCAGGCCAACGCGCTCTTCCTCCACCTACCTAACGAACTGGTCGAACGCATGACAGCACGCGGCTGGCATTTCTATAAATTCATCGAGCCGGATATCTACCGGCTGATGTGCTCCTGGGCCACCACGCGACAGCACGTGGAAGCCTTCGCCGCCGACTTATAAAAGGCCGGACGACGGGGCGCGCGTCGTTTGCGGAAGCCGGTGGACGCCGCCGCACTCGCATCCGAAAGTCCGCCCGCATGACAGCGCGCGACCTGCCCATCTACGAACTCGACAACGAGATCGTGCGTTCCCTCGCCGCACAGCCGCGCCTCATCCTGCAGGCGCCGACCGGCTCGGGGAAATCGACTCAGGTCCCGCAAATCCTGCTCGACCGCGGCCTGCTCGGCGAGGGCGAAGTGGTCGTGCTGCAACCGCGCCGGCTCGCCACTCGCCTCCTCGCCAGCCGGGTCGCCGCCGAACGTCATGGCCGCCTCGGCGACGAGGTCGGTTATCAGATTCGCTTCGAAAAGATCGCTTCGAAAAAGACGCGCATCCGCTTTGTCACCGAGGGAATTCTGCTCCGCCAACTGTTGCAGGATCCGGAGTTGCGCGGCGTCTCCGCGATTCTCTTCGACGAATTCCACGAACGCCATCTCTACGGCGACATCACCCTGGCACGCGCGTTGCAATTGCAGGAAACGACCCGGCCCGATCTCAAACTGGTCGTAATGTCGGCCACGCTCGAGTCGGAGAAGCTGGAGAAGTATCTCGCCCCCTGTCCGGTGCTGACCTCGGGCGGACGGATGCATCCGGTGGCGATCGAATACCTAACGAAACCGGTCCGGGCGGAGAATTATCCGATCTGGGATCTGGTCGCGGACGAGCTGGACCGGATCGCTCCGCAGACGGAAGGCGACGTGCTCGTTTTTCTGCCCGGGCGTTATGAAATTACCCGCGCCATTTCCGCCCTGCGCGCTTCCCGGGTGAGCAGTCGCTTCGTCGCCCTGCCGCTCTACAGCGAGCTCCCGCCGGCGGAGCAGGATGCCGCCCTCGCGCAATACGAAAAGCGCAAGGTGATCGTCGCGACCAACGTGGCGGAAACTTCCCTAACGATCGATGGTGTGCGGGTGGTGATCGACAGCGGCCTGGCTCGGATCGCGCGCTTCGATCCGCGCCGCGGGATCAATACCCTTTTCATCGAAAAAATCAGCCGCGCCTCCGCTGACCAGCGCGCCGGTCGCGCGGGTCGCACCGCTCCCGGCCATTGCCTGCGGCTCTGGACCGAGAGTGAACATCTCGAACGCCAGCCGCAGGAGCTGCCGGAAGTGAAGCGGCTCGACCTGGCCGAGGTGGTGCTGACTTTAAAAGCGAGCGGGATGGAAGAGATCGCCGCCTTCCGCTGGCTCGAGCCACCCGACCCGAAGGCGCTTCAAACCGCCGAACAGTTATTAGGCGATCTCGGCGCAATCACGGTCGGGGCGCCGGGCGCTGCCGGCGGCATCACGTCGTTAGGCCGACGCATGCTCGCCTTTCCGGTGCACCCGCGTTATGCCCGCATGTTGCTCGCTGCCCAGGAGCAGGGCTGCGTGCGCGCGGTCGCGCTCATCGCCGCGCTAACCCAGGGCCGCAATCTGCTCCGCCGCGCTGAGGGCAAAGAGATGCGGGCGGAGCGCGAGGATTTCTTCGGCAGCGACGATCAATCCGACCTCTTCATTCTCGTGCGCGCTTTTCGTTTCGCGGAGAAAAACAATTTCGACCCGCGCCGCTGCGCCCAACTCGGGGTCCACGCCGGCGCGGCCCGGGAGGCGGGGCAGTTGTGGGAGCAATTCCTCGCCATCGCCCGAGCGGAAGGTCTGGCGGTGGAAGAGCGCGAAGCTCCTGCCGGCGCGATCGCGCGCTGCGTCCTGGCCGGCTTCCCCGATCAGGTGGCGCAGCGGCTCGATCAAGGGACCCTGCGTTGCGCGCTCGTTCATCACCGCCGCGGGGTGCTGGCGCGAGAGAGCGTGGTTCATCGCGCGCGGCTGCTGGCTGCGTCGGAGATTCGCGAGGTGGAAGCAGGCGATGGCGAACGACAGGTCCTCCTTACCCTCGCCACTGCGATCGAGGAGGAATGGCTGCGGGAATTTTTCCCCGAAGCGATCGTGGTCGAGACGGAGGTGCGCTACGACTCCACCCACCGCAAAGTGCTGGCTCGAACGGTGACCCGATTTCATGAGCTGGTCCTGGCCGAGAAGACGACGGAAAGGGTGCCGCCGCTCCGGGCCGCTGCCCTCCTCGCCCGCGAAGTGGTGGCGGGAAATTGTCTGCTCAAAAAATGGGACCACTCGGTCGAGCAATGGATCCAGCGGCTCAACTTCGCGGCCGCCGCCTTTCCCGAGCTGGAACTGCCGCCGATTAGCGAGGAAGATCGAGCGCTCCTGATCGAGCAAATCTGCCAGGGGGCGGCCAGCTACAAAGAGATCAAGGAACGCCCGGTGCTAAAGGTGTTGCGCACCTGGCTCAGCGCCGCCCAGCACGCCGGGCTCGACCAACTGGCGCCGGAGCGAGTGCGCTTGCCTAACGATCGCCAGGCCAAAATCACCTACGCCGGCGCAGGCCAGCCGCCAACCATCGCCGCCCGCATCCAGGATCTCTATGGAGAGGAAGATAGCCTCACGATCGCCAACGGTCGCATCGCCTTGCGGATCGAAGTGCTGGCTCCGAATCATCGCCCGATCCAGATTACGGAGGATCTCACCACCTTTTGGCGGGAGCATTATCAAAAGGTCAAGGCTGAGCTGCAGCGGAAATATCCCAAGCACCAATGGCGCTAGACCTCGGAGCGCCAGCCGACTGCGCAACCCCTGTCCGCTAAAGGAGCGGTCGCGAACTCAAATACCGCCGCGCATTCCGCGCGATGGATCGCGAGGAGAATTCACCCCGCTGAGTTTCGACCAGGCGGCTCGGGACGCGCGCCGCGCATGGTCCCACGGCAGAGCCTCGCCGGCTTCATGTTTGCCGTAGTCGAGGGCCACTTCATCTTCGATCTCGTCGAAATGTTTGCCGGGATATTTAGTGGCCGCTTCAGCCCCGACTCGATAGGCGGGCGCGAAATGCTCGAAGGTGGTGTCTTCGGTGGCATGCGGCTGGGTGGCGTGATGTTCGCGCCAGTATTGTTCTTCTGCGGTTAAATCAACTTGGCTGGTGGTCTGATCCGGTTTGGCAGTTGGTTCGTCGGCCATAATATTTCTCCTCTTTCCTAAACTCTCTCTACCCTCTTGCTTCGTGCAACACCCGGTCGGCGGATGCCGCCGCGCGATTCCTGGGTGAACAAAGGACGCAAAATGACCACGGTGTGCGATTTTAGAAGTATGAAGAATTCGAACGGAGACAATTTTACGGAGAACGATCCGATGTCTGAGACGGAGTTTGGCGGTCAGGCAGCTGACCGGAGCGAGCGCATGCAGGAAAAGGCTCGCCAGCTTTCCAGCGCCGCCTCGGAGACCTGGGACCAGACGCGGCAGAAAGCGGTGGTGGTGCGGGAGCGGACGGAATTCTTTCTGCGCGAGAACCCGGTGCCGACCGTGCTCGGGGCGCTGGCCCTCGGCCTGGCCATCGGGCTGGCCATTCGTTATTCCTCGCGGCCGGAAGAGCCTTCGGTCTCGATCAAGCGCGCGCTGCGTGAGTTCGATTGGAGCTCAGTCGCGCCGCCGGCCTTTTTGCCTTCACTCATGAAAACGGTGAAGCGCGGTTACGCCGATTCGGCTGAGGCGGTGCGCGGCGGGATCGATCGCGTGAAAGATGTGGACGTTGACGATTACGTGAAACCGCTGCGCAAGCGGTGGAAGAAGTGGATGAGCTAAGGGTTGCTCCCCGACTGTAGACGTCCGCTTTCTGCGGTGAAAATTCTAAAGGGTTTGGCCGGCGCGAGTGCCGGTCGAAAGGCACCCTTGCAAGAGGTAGCCGCCGGTGGGCGCTTCCCAGTCGATCATCTCGCCGGCTAAATAAACGCCGGGCATTTTTTTCAGCATTAACTGATCGTTCAACTCCCGCCACGGGACACCGCCCGCGGTCGAAATCGCTTCGGCGATCGGCCGCGGGCTTTCCAGTGGCAGAACGAAGCGCTTGCTAAGGGCGATCAGCGCCTCGAGATCGGAGGGCGCGTCGGCCGACTGCCACTCGAGCAGAGCGATCGCCGCGGGATTTAGTTTCCAGACCCGGAACCAGTCGCGAGGCTGCGGCCCGGCTGCCGCCCGCCTCCGCAGCACGTCGGCGGTGACTTGCGGTTTGAAACCAATCTCCAACTCCGGTTTTTCCATCTCGCGCAGGATTGGCCCGAGCCGATAAATCGCCCCGCCCTCCAAACCGTAGCGCGTGATCAACAGCTCGCCCGAAACAGTTTCGTCGCCGGCGCGCACGCTGAGATTTTTGAGCGGCAAACCCTCTGCCCGCTCGAGCACGGCGGCCGGCCAGGCCACGTTCCAGCCGCAGTTTGCCGCGAGGAAAGGCGTGGTCGCTACCCCGTGGGCGGCGAGCAGCGCGGGCCAGGCGCCATCGGAACCCGTTTCCGGCCAGGAAGCGCCGCCCAGCGCGAGGACGACCGCGGCGGCGCTCAGCTCGGTGCCATCGGCAAAGGTGAGGAGCCAGCCGGAGCCTTTGCTCGTTAGGCTGGAAAGACGCCGACCGGTGCGCAGTTCCACTCCCGCGGTGCGCAAGCGCTTCAGCCAGGCGCGCAGGAGGACGGCCGCTTTCTGGCCGCGGGGGAAGACGCGGCGGCTGGTGCCGACGTAGGTTTCCACTGCCAGCTCCTCCGCCCAAGCGCGCAAGGCATCGGGCCCAAACCCGGCCAGCAGATCGCGCCAACGTTCCGGCTCCGCTCGATAGCGGGCTGGAAAATCTTCCACCGGCTCGCTGTGGGTCAGGTTGAGTCCGCCCCGGCCAGCGATGAGAAATTTGCGCCCGGCCGAGGGTTGGGCCTCGCACAGGATGACGCGTGCGCCATTGGCCGCCGCCACCTCCGCCGCGCGCAGTCCGGCCGGGCCCGCGCCCACCACCACCACGGTTTTTTTCTCGGCGGCGGTGGAAGGCACAATTTCTTCTCCTTTGTTCGCGCGCGAGATGCAACTGTTTCGCCGCAATGCAGATCCCGCCTAACGAGTCCGCCGCTGCGGTCGCCCATCCCACCTTCCGCCAGGCCCTCCGCTTTTGGCTCAAGCTCGGCTTCATCAGCTTCGGCGGACCGGCCGGGCAGATCGCGATCATGCAGACGGAGCTGGTGGAGAAGAAACGCTGGCTCGGCCAGGCCCGTTTTCTGCATGCACTCAATTTCTGCATGCTGCTCCCGGGGCCGGAGGCAACGCAGCTGGCCATTTACATCGGCTGGCTGCTGCATCGCACCGCGGGCGGGATCGTCGCCGGCGTGCTCTTTGTTCTGCCCTCGATCTTTCTCCTCTGGGGACTCAGTTTCGTCTATGCCGCCTATGGCCAGGTGCCGTGGATCGCGGCCATATTTTATGGATTAAAGCCGGCTGTGATCGCGATTGTGGCCGCGGCGGTTATTCGGATCGGGCGCAAATCGCTCACCAACGAAGTGATGTGGGCGATCGCGGCGCTGGCCTTCATCGCCATCCATTTCCTGCACGTCCCTTTCCCGCTCCTGGTGCTGGGCGCCGGTCTGCTCGGCTTCGTGGGCGGGCGAGTCTGGCCGGTGAAGTTCGTCGTTTCCCGCCGCCGGTTAAAAACGGCGGGCCGCTCGGTCCTGGATGACGAAAGCGAAGCACCGGCGCACACTTGGCCCTCGGCTGGAAGGTCGATGCGCGTTCTGTTCGTTAGTCTGGCGCTCTGGTTCGGTCCGCTCCTGGGGATCGGGCTTTCGTTAGGCGTGAACCACTTTCTTTTTCGTGAAGGCCTCTTTTTCAGCAAGGCGGCCGTGGTCACTTTCGGAGGCGCCTACGCCGTCCTGCCCTACGTGGCGCAGGAGGCGGTGGCGCATTACGGCTGGCTGCAGCCGGGGCAGATGATGGACGGCCTGGGCCTGGCCGAGACGACGCCCGGCCCGCTCATCATGGTGACGCAATTTGTCGGCTTCATGGGCGGCTGGAATCATCCCGCCGGGCTGGCCCCGATCGTAGCCGCGACCGCCGGTGCGCTCGTCACCACCTGGATGACTTTTGTCCCCTGTTTTTTATGGATCTTTCTGGGGGCGCCTTACATCGAGCGGCTGCGCGGGAATCGCCATCTCAGCGCGATCCTTTCCACCATCACTGCGGCGGTGGTGGGAGTGGTGCTGAATCTTGCCGTCTGGTTTGGCGGCCACGCGCTTTTGCCCGGCGGGAGGATCGATTGGTTCGTGCTCGGGGTGAGTCTGCTCGCTTTCATCGGCCTGCTGCGCTGGCGCTGGGAAATCATCCCGGTCGTTCTCGGAGCCGGGACGCTCGGCCTAATTTGGCAGCTCGCGCTCGGTCCGCTTCGTTAGGGGGCGATGCGAAAAGTGAAGCTGCCTTTGCCGGGGTGCATGTCCTGCGCGACCGCGATCCAGCTCACCTTGTAAGTGCCGGGAGGAAGGGTGGCCGGAAGCGACAGCCGCACCTGCGCCGGCTCCTTCTCGTCCGCCTTGAGATCGCGCCGGTCGACCTGTTTCCCCGAGGCGCCGCGCACTTCGATCGTGCTGAGCCCGACCTTGATCGGCTCGGAAAACCAGAGCTGGATCTGGGCAGGCGCGGTTTTCAAGGTGGCACCATCTTCAGGCAAAGTGCGTTCCAGCTCGGAGTGAGCCCAGGCCGAGGCGGCGAGGGCGAGCAGACTAACGAGAGTAAGAGAAGCCGGCCTCATTTCCCGAGCAAGACGATGGGACCTTCTGCTTTGGTCACGCCCCCCTTGCGTTCAAGGCTGATGGCAAAACCGCTCGCTTCCCGCACCGGTGAAGCGGGGTGGAAGGGCACCCGCAGAGTGCCGTCGTTGGCCACATGGAAGACGCCGCCATCGACCGGATTCTTATAGCGCGGATCGACCAGCCAGAGCTGGTAATCCTTGTTTTCTGCGTTGCGCGGAAGCTGGGTCACCTTGAGTACGCCGCGCTGTTTCTTCTCGTCCCAGACCACGACCGCATTGGCATCGGGAGCGTGTTCCAGCTTCGAGCTGAGCGAAGCGATCTGGAGCTGGGAGAGAATGTCGCGTTGCTCGAGCCGGGTCAGGCGTTTCCGTAGCCCGCCGCGCTCGGCGATGAGGTAGGCACAGGTGAGGGCGAGGCAGGCCGCGACGGCCCAGGGAATCCAATTGGAGCGGCGGGGGAAGGCGACGGTTTTCTCGCGTTGCGCCGCCTGCAAAACGCGGGTGCGCAGTTCCGCCGGAAGCGGCTGCTCGGGCGCGGCGTGAGCCAGAGTGGCGGCGGCGGCGTCGAGCTGGTCGACCAGCGCCCGCAGCTCGGCATTGCTCTGCATCTCCTGCTCGAAAGCAGCCGCCTCGGCTCCTTCGAGCAGGCCGAGCACGTAGAGGGAGGCCTGTTCTTCCAATGGCTCCTTCACGAGGCCGTTCCTCCCAGCACGTCGCGCAGGGCGATGAGCCCGCGACGGATGCGCGCCTTGATCGTGCCCAGCGGGGTGCCGAGGCGTTCTGAAATTTGCGTCTGGGTGAGCCCGGCAAAGAAAGCCAGATCGATCGCCTCACGCTGAGACTCGCCCAGTTGGGCGAGGGCGGTGCGGACCCGCTCACGCTCATCGTTGCGCGCCAGCGCGTTGTCGGCCCGATCGGCGGTCGGGGTGGAAGTGATGACGCTCTCGCTCGCGACCGCTTCGGCCAGACGAGTCTGGCGTTGGCGCGAGCGCAGGCGATCGATCGCCTTGTGCCGGGAAATCATGACCGCCCAGGTGAACAAGCTGCTGCGAGAGGGGTCGTAGCTGCCGGTGCGTTTCCACATCTGCACAAAAGCTTCCTGGAGCACGTCCTCGGACTCCTTTTGATCGCGCAGGATAGCGTAAATCATCGAGTAAAGCCCGGGAGCGAAACGATCGTAAAAAGCGGCAAAGGCCGCCTCATCGCCCTGGCTCATTTGCCGCACCAATTCCGCATCGGCAGAACTCAAAGGTCGAACTCCGCGAGAGCCGCCCTTCTCGGAGGAATCCTGCGGAAAACTGGAAGGGTGCATCGCCACGCAGGAGGCACCAGACCAAAGATTCGTGGGCGCGCAAGAGCAGATCTGCGAGGCGCGGCCGGGCCGGGGCGGGCATGGAGATCCCCTCTGGCGTTTCACCTGGCGGGTTAAGACTCGCTCGCACAAGAGTTAAAGACGCAGGCCATGGGCAAACAGATGCATTTACCTGAGCGGCACCCAGGCGAGGCTTGGTTGACAAAAACCGCTCCGTGCAGTTCAATGGCCGTCGGTCTGCCTCCTCGGGGGACCTCTTCTCTCGAGGCGTCCCGGTTCCGCTCCCCCCGCGCACACTGGTTTGCACGGCAGCCGCTTTTTTTCCCAATCCATGGCGGGACATAGCAAATGGTCAAAGGTCAAGCGGGCCAAAGGCGCGCTGGACGTAAAACGCGGTACGCTCTTCAGCAAGTTCTCCAAGGAGATCAGCGTCGCCGCGCGCGTCGGCGGCGGGGATCCGGAAGGAAATCCGCGCCTGCGCAGCGTGATCGAGATGGCGCGGGCCCAGAGCATGCCTAACGATAACATCGAGCGGGCAATCAAACGCGGCACCGGCGAAGGAGTCGACGTGCAGCACATCGAGGAGATCGTCTACGAAGGCTACGCCCCGGGCGGGGTGGCCGTGATCGTGGAGGCGGCGACCGATAATAAGAACCGCACCGCGGCGGAAATCCGGCGCATTTTCTCCAAGAACGAAGGCAACCTGGCGAGCAGCGGCAGTGTTTCTTACATGTTCCACAAAAAAGGACAGATCACCGTCCCGCGAGAATCGATTGAGGAGGAACGCCTCTTCGAATTGGCTCTGGAAGCCGGGGCGGAAGAGTTGACAACGGAAGAGGAACAGTATGTTATTCTCACTTCCCACGATCAGCTCTACGCCGTAGCTGAAGCGCTCAAACAGGAGAGTGTCACGATCGATGGGCAAAAGTTTACTTTCATTCCCGATACGACTGTCCACGTCACCGACGAGGCAGCGGCGCTTCAGGTTCTGCGCCTCTGTGATGGCCTCGAAAACGATGACGACGTTCAGAACGTCTATTCCAATTTAGATATCCCTGAAGAGCTGCTGGCACGGTTGCCAGCCTGAGAATCGCGAGCTGCACCCTCCGTCGTGCCGTCTCTGCCCAACGCCGGTTTCAATTATGAGCGAAGAAATGCAAAAAGAGTCCTCTCCGACCACGAGTGCGCCGTTTCGGCGGCGCCGGTCGTCCCGTCGCCGTTCCGGCCGTCGCAGCGAGGCAGGTCGCGGCCCGGGAAACTCTCAGGAAGCGAACGAAGAGAAGCCCGAGCGGGTCGAGGGCCCCGAAGTGCTGGAAGACGATTCTTCCCGCGAAGGAGAACGCCGCCGACAGGACGCGGAGGAATTTGTCGAAGCGACCGAGGAGACTGATCAGGAGCGGCGCGAACGCTCCCCCGGCGGCCACCAAAACGGCGAGCTGCCCAAGGAACCGGAATTCGGCGAAGGCATCATCGAGATTTCCGGCAAAGGCTTCGGTTTCCTGCGCGACGCCAAACGCAACTTCGTCCAGACGCCGCAGGATATTTTCGTCACTCCCGAGATCGTTAGGCGCTTTCAGCTGCGCGATGGCATGTGGGTCCAGGGCGAAACCCGGCGCGGCAATCGCGGCCCGCAGCTCACCCGCCTGCTCAAGATCAACGACGAAGAGCCGACCAAATATCAGGACCTGGCGCCGTTTGAAGAGCTGACCACGATCAATCCCAACTCGCGGATCAAGCTCGAAACCGTGCCTGATCGTTACACCACGCGGATCATGGATCTCATGACGCCGCTGGGCAAAGGCCAGCGCGGCCTCATCGTGGCGCCGCCTCGCACCGGCAAGACCACCCTGCTCCAGCACATCGCCGACGCGGTGGTGAAGAATCATCCGGAGATGAAACTGATCATTCTCCTGGTCGACGAGCGCCCCGAGGAAGTGACCGAAATTCGCCGCACGGTTCCGACCGCGGAGCTGATGGCGAGTTCGAACGACAGCGACATCAAGAGTCACACCCGCATCGCCCAGCTCGCGATCGAACGGGCCAAACGCCTGGTCGAAGCGGGCAAGGACGTCTTCATCCTGCTCGACTCCATCACCCGCACCGCCCGCGCCTTTAACAACGCCACCGGTGGCGGCGGACGCACCATGAGCGGCGGCATCGATGCCCGGGCCATGGAAATCCCAAGAAAGCTTTTCGCGGCCGCGCGCAACACCGAAGAAGCCGGCAGCCTGACGATCGTGGCCACGGCTCTGATCGAAACCGGCAGCCGGATGGACGAGCTCATTTTCCAGGAGTTCAAAGGCACCGGCAACATGGAGCTCGTCCTCGATCGCAAGATCAGCGACCAGCGCACCTATCCGGCAGTGGACATCTTTCTCTCCGGCACCCGGCGCGAGGAACTGCTCCTGCAACCGTGGGAGCTGGATAAGATCAACCTCATTCGCCGTGGTCTGGCCGGCCATAAACCGGTCGAGGCGATCGAACGTCTGCTCATGTTCGTGAAGAAATTTCCGACCAATGCGCAGATGCTGAAAGAGATCCCGGGTTAACCGCCGAGCCGCTCTCTCACTTGTCATCCCGATCCGCCGAAGGACGGAGAGGGACCTCACAATCCGCGGACGGCTTAATATCGCAGGCAACGGCCAGCGCAACCGGTGAGGCCTACCGCTACGCTACGGCTGACCCTCTTTTGAGATGAAAACGCACCAAGCCCCCCAAGAGGTCGAGTGGGAAGTCCTCCCACCCGAGGAGCAGGAAAAGCGGGCCGAGATCGAGCCGCTCTTCCGCTGGCTCGCGCTCATCATGGATAACTTTCTGCGCGTCCCATGGACGAAATTCCGCTTCGGCCTCGATCCCCTGCTCGGTCTGCTTCCGGGCCTGGGCGACACCGGGTCCGCGGTCATCTCGGCCATGGCCCTGATCGCCGCTGCTCGCCGCGGACTGCCGAAAATTCTCCTCGCTCGCATGTCGCTTAACATCCTGATCAATGAAGCCGTCGGCATCATCCCGGTGATCGGCGACGCCTTTTCTTTCTGGTTCAAATCAAACGCGCGAAACTACGATTTGCTCAAGACCCACACCGGCGCTGCGCGGCGTTCGAGCAAGAGTGACTGGATCTTTGTCCTCGGCGTGCTGGCGCTTCTTGCCCTCATTTTTGCCGCGAGTCTGGCGGTCAGTTTCTGGCTCCTCGCACAGGTGGTGAATCTGCTCCGGGGAGCAGGGTAAGGCGCGAAATCCGGTCGGGCCTTCTTTGCCCGCTTTACCCTTCTACAACTCGCTGAGATAGCGGAGCCGGAGCGAGCGGATCACTTCCCGCGCCCGCTGGTAGGGGAGGCTGAATTCTTCGATCGTTTTGCACTTCATTCGCCGGGCGAAGATCGCCTCTTCCTCGGGCGCCGCGGGCAGGCGGGAGACGCTCCGGTGGCCCCACCGGCGCAGGATCGATTCGCAGGAGCGGAGAAAATTATAGGCGCTGCGCAGGCTGCCAGCGTCGCCTGCTTCCATCACTTTTCGCGCGCGCAATATATCCAGGGCAGTGAGAAAATTCTGCTCCCAGATGCCGTGTTGCATCTGCAATCCCTGCACCAGGAACTCGGCTTCGATCATTCCGCCGATCCCGGTTTTGAAATCGTAGAAGTCGTTTCCGCTCCCGCGATCGTTCGCGATGCGCACCAGCATATTTTCGATCTGGCTCACGAGATCCGGGCGCCGGCCGGCTTCGAGCCAGAGTTCCTTGGCCAGCGCCTCGAAATCGTAACGCTCCGGCCCGGCGATGGCCCGGGCGCGGGAAAGCGCCTGCAGCTCCCAGAACTGCGCCCGCTTTTCATAATAAGCCCGAAGCGTCTCCAGCGAGCAGACCAGCGGCCCCTGCTCCCCCTCCGGCCGGAGCCGCGCATCGATCGTGGCGAAACTCCCCTCGGCGGTGGAGAGCGCCATTTCGCCGATGAGATTCTGCGCCGGGCGCGGATCGTCGCCGATGAAAATGACATCGAGATCGGCCCCGTAGCCGATCTCGCGCCCGCCAAATTTCCCCAGGGCCACGAGGGTGAGCGACTGCTCGGGATTAATCAGCCGATCGATCTGCACCAGGCAGGCCTCGGCCAGGTCGTTATGCTCGGCCAGCAGTTGCGGGAGCGGCGCAATCTCGAGCACGTCGCGCAGAAGGATGCGGAGCGATTCGCGCTGGCGATAGATGCGCACCGGATCGATCTGGACATTGCTCGCGCCTAACGAATCCAGGCGTTCCAGATGCTCGGCCACGCTGTAGGTGCGGTCGAGCATGCCGCTGCGGGTCAGTTCCTCCAGCCACTGCGGCCGCCGAATGAGCCAGCCGCCGGCCGCTTCACTCGCATCGAAAGTGCGGATCAATAATTCGAGCAGGCGTGGATTGGAGGCGAGCAGCTCGAAGAGCAGGCTGCGAAACGAGTAGGCCTCCACGAAGCGGACGAACTGAATGAGGGTCGCATCAGGATCAGCGGTGCGGGCCAGCCAACTCAGGAGCACCGGGCGCAACTTGCGAAAGATCTGCCGGGTGCGCGGGGCGACGTGAAACCCGGCGGCGCTTTCGCCTAACTGCGTCACTGCTTTGCTGGCCCGCTCCTCATCGCGGAAACAGCTGAAATCTGCCACTGCCACATTCTTCGCCGCGCTCGCGCTCACCACGCGCTGGAAAATGGCCCGCACCACCTGCATCTGCTCGCGCAACCGCGTCATCAGCTCCGCGCCATCGGCAAAGCCGAGGCTGCGCGCGAGCACGATAAGCGCTTCCCCATTCTCCGGCACGGTGTGCGTCTGCTGCTCCGCCTCGATCTGCAACCGGTGTTCGACCCGCCGGAGAAAGCGGTAAGCGGTTTCCAGCTTGGCGGCGTCTTGGTGCGGCAGAAATTCCAGCTCGGCCAGGCCGCGGATCGCCTTCAGGGTCCCCGCTTCCTGCAAAAACGGATGCCGCGCCGCGTGCAACAATTGCAGCGCCTGGACGACAAATTCGATCTCGCGGATCCCACCTGTCCCCAGTTTCACATTCCGTTCCCGATCCTCGTGCCCGACGATGTCGCGCTCGATCCGGCGCTTGATCGCGGCCACTTCATCGAGCAGATCGGGCGTGGGACTTTTCGGAAAAACGAAAGGCTGCAACTGGCGCAAGAAATCGTAGGCCAGCTCGCGATCGCCGCAGATCCAGCGCGCCTTGATCAGAGCCAGCCGCTCCCAGGTTTCGCCAAAGCCGGCGTAATAATTCTCCATGCTCTCGAGCGACCTGACGAGGGGGCCGGCGCTTCCTTCCGGTCGCAGGCGCAGGTCGACCCGGAAGAGCGATCCGGCCGGATCGGAGGCGGCAAAGGTCTCGATGATTTTGTTCCCCAGCCGGGTGAACCATTCATGGAAACTGAACTTCGGGTTCAGCTGCCCCTCTTCGCTGTAAACGAAGATCAGATCGACGTCGGAGCTGTGGTTGAGCCCGCGCCCGCCCAGCTTTCCCACTCCGATGATGGCAAACTTGCTCTCGGGCGAGCCCCAGCGCTGGCGCAGCTCTTCGTTCCAGTGTTCGTAAACGGTCGTTAGGCAGATATCGGCCAGTTGCGAGAGCTCGATCAGCGTCTCCTCCAGCGGCGCGGCCCCCGACACTTCGCGCAGGGCGATGCGAACCATCTCGCGCCCTTTCCAGAAGCGCAGGACGCGGAAATTATCGGCCGCGATCGAGGTGCTCCCGGCCAAATGGCGCAGATCGCTCAGCATGTGCCCCAGCCCGCGCCGCTCCCGGCAAATCTCCGGCTGCGCCAGCCAGGCCAGCATTTCCGGATGCTGAGTCAGACGCGCCCCACAGATGCTGGAGATGGAGAGGAGATGAAAAAGCGCTTCCGCGCCTAACGGGAAGCTGGCGAGCAGCTCGGGCAAGGGCGGCGCTGCGGCCAGCCAGCGCGCCTCGATCGCCTCCAGGGTCGCAGTCACCTGGGGAGGTCGAATGCTGCGGGAGATTTCGCCTAACGACCACGAATCCGCCACGCTATTGCGGCGGTTGGGCCATTTTGCGGCGCACCTCCGCCAGCGTTCTGCGTTCGCGCCGGCTCAGACTCTCCAGCCCGCTGGCCGAGATTTTCTCCAGCACCGGGTCGATTTCGGCGGTGATGAATTCCGCCAACGGCATTTGCTGGCGGCGCTGTTTTTCCATCCGTCGCCGCCAGAGCATCCGCTGCACGTAGGAAGGGCGCCCGTAACCGAGCAGGTGCGCGTAAAGCCAGCCGGCCGCGCCGCCGCCAAGCCAGGCGCTATAACTCACCACGCCCTCGCGATCAAACATCGTCAGCCCCAGACCGATAACGACCACGCCATAGCCCAGAAACTTGGCCTTGATCTTGATCGGCAGGACAAAGAAGAGCGACTGCGCGAGCTCCAGCTCCGGCAGAATCACGGCAAAGGCGACCACCACCGCGGCGATGCCCCCGGTAGCGGCCAGCAGCACCGTGGTCGAGGGCATGAGAAAGAGGTGGCCAAGTTCGCCCGCGATCGTGCCGGCGAGGTAGAGATAGAGAAACTGCTTTTGCCCCAGGATCGACTCCACATCGCGCCCGAAGAAGTAGAGGACGACCATGCCGCTGGCGAAGCTGAAGACTCCGGCATGCAGGAACATGGCAGTGAGAAACTGCCAGGCATAAGCCTGATCGATCCCGTGATAGCTGAGGCCGAGAAGCTCGGCCACCGCCGTCGGTTGGTAGGCCTGGAGGATCTGTTGGGCGAGGAAAACTCCAAAATTCACGCCCAGGAGCGAGAACAACGCGACCCGTTGGCGGGGGGTCCAGCGTGGCGCGCGCGAAGAAGCTTTTCGGCCGGACAGGCGCATGAATCAAAAATATCGTAAACGCTCCGGCTTGTCATCGGGAAAGGAGCCCCTCAGGCTTTGCTCGGCACAGAGCGGGGGAAATCGGCGCTCGTTAGGGGGTGCGGCAATCATCCGGCCGTCATCGCCAGTCTCGCCCCTCGCGACGCGAAGCGTCTACAAGGCGAGCACCTTGAGCCCGCGCGGCTCGAGCTGAAATTCCACCGGGCACACCCCGACGAGTTCTCCATCCAGTTCCACCGGAACCTCTTCCAGGCTGCTCACCCGCAGATGCCGGGTCTGGAAATACTCCACTTCCCGCGTCGTGATGTCGGAGGTGAAGATGACGTTCTGCAGATATTTGATCAGCTCGATGTAGCCGAGTTGTTTGAAGACCAGCACATCGAAAAGACCGTCATCGAGCAAGGCGTGTTTGAAGAACGGAAAAGGCCCGCCGTAGAGCCGCCCGTTCCCGACCAGGACGAAGGAACCTTCCTCGGTCACCGCATCATCCGACTCGATCATCAGCTGGGGCGGTTTGCGGCTGGCGATTTGCGCGGCGGAAATGAGGTAGCTGAGCGGCCCGAAATTTCTTTTCAGCGTGAGGCTGGTTTCCTTCACCACTTGCGCGTCGAGGCCGATCCCGGCCAGTTGCACGAAATGCTGCTGGTTTGCCCTCGGCAAATCGATCCAGCGCGTCCGGCCGGCACGGATGATCTCCCAGCAACGGCCAAGATCGTTCGCCGGCAGGCCGAGTTCGTTTGCGAAGACATTCATCGTCCCCATCGGCATCAAGCCCAGAGTCGCGTCCGAGCCGGCGATGCCATTAACCACTTCGTTGATCGTGCCATCGCCGCCCGCGGCCACGATGTGTTCGTAGCCTTCCGCCACCGCCCGCCGGGCCTGATGTTCCGCGTCGCCCGCCTCGAGCGTGGCGCAGAAGGAGGCATCTTGGCCACACCAAGCCCGCAGCCGGTGCTCCCAGCGCCGCGCGCGCTCGCTCCGCGCGGCCGGATTTAAGATGACGCAGGTCTTGGGCAAGAGTTTACTTGTTAGGCCGGTTTCATCTTTTCTTCAATCCCCCGCTGGGTAGCTTTCCCCGGTGAAAAAACTAGGCCGGCTCCTGCTTTGGCTCCTCGGCGGAGCCGTCCTCCTGACTGGCGTGCTGCTCCTCGCGGTCAACCTCTACGTCCAATCCCAAGGGGTGCACCATCGCATCCAGCAGGAGCTCAGCCAGCGCCTCGACACCCCGCTTCGCCTCGGCCAGATCAGCGTCACCCCCTGGAGCGGCCTAAAGCTGAACGGGATCACCATTCCGCAGGAAGGGGGCAAGCAGCGCGGCTATTTTCTTAGGGCTCAGAGCTTCCAACTCCGGGTCCAATTCTGGTCGCTCTTCAGTGATCGGCTCGTCATCCGGCAGGTTTCGTTGATCAACCCCGAGGTCGTCTGGGCGCAAAACTCCGCCGGCAAATGGCGCCTGCCCGAGCTCCCGCGGCCCAAGGCCAGGCCGGCTGCCACTCCGATTGCCGTCCCGGCATTGCCGGCCGCCTCGCCTTCCCCGGCGACGCCTTCTGCCCCGGACGGCTCGGCCGCTCAGCCTAACGAATCACCCGCGCTCGCGCCCGCTCCCGTTTTCACTCCCGAAGTGCAACGGGTGACCTTGAAGGACGGAGATTTTACCTTTCTCGACTCCGCCGGCCGGGTCATCGCCAGATTCCTCGGGCTCGATTTCCGCTCCAGCTTTCGCACCGCGACCGAGATCAAAGGCAACGCCCGGGTCGGAAAAATCTCCCTGCGCGACCGCTTTTTCATCGAGAACCTGCAGTCGCCGCTCCGCTACGACCCGGCCGGGCTCGCCTTCTCCAACATCTCCGCCCAGGCTGCCGGCGGGGTCATGAGCGGGAATTTCGCCATGGAACTGCAGACGGCCGATTCGCCCTTCACCGCGCAGGTGAAATTTCGCGATCTTCAGGCGGAGAAGCTGATGCAAAACGCCGGCGGCCCGGCCGGGATGATCCAGGGGCGGGTGGAAGGATTTCTCGATGCCGCCGGCAAAACCGCCGATCCAAACGCGCTGAGCGGCCGCGGCGAGATCATCCTGCGCGACGGAAAATTGCAGCAATACAGCCTCCTCGTCGCCCTTGGCCAGATCCTGCAGATCGACGAGCTGATGCAGCTCCAGCTCGAGCAGGCGGAAGTGAAATATCACATCAGCCCCGGCATCGTGACGATCGACGAGCTCCTGCTGCGTTCGCCTAACGTTCGCCTCACTGCCACCGGCACGATCAACTTCCGCGGCAAACTGCATCTCGACTCCCGGCTGGCCCTGAACGAGAAGGTGCGCCGCCAGCTCTTCGCCCCGATCCGGGAAAATTTCCGGCCGATCAAGGAACCGGCCGGCTACGCCGCGGTCGACTTCAAAATCAGCGGCTCGGTCGATCGGCCTAAGACCGACCTGATGGATAAGCTGGTCGGGCGGGACCTGCGCGACCTCGGAGGCGTGATCAGCAGCCTCTTCGGCCACGCCAAGAAGAAGAAACCCAAACCGACTCCCACGCCCTCGCCCAGCCCGCTTCCTTCGCCTAACGAATATGACTCTTCTCCCGCTCCGGGAGCCTCCGTCCCCGCCCTCTCCTCGCCGCCGGCCACCTCCACGCCCGCGCCTTCCCCCACGCCGGTTCCGGCGCCATGAGAGTGATCGCCGGCAGCTCCGGCGGCATCCGCCTTTTTGTGCCGAAAACTGACATCCGGCCCACCATGGACCGGGTCAAAGCCGCCATTTTCTCTAGCCTGGGCGAGCTCGTCCTCGGCGCGCGCGTGCTCGATTTATTTGCCGGCACCGGAGCGCTCGGGATCGAGGCGCTCAGCCGCGGCGCCGCTTCCGCCATGTTTGTCGAGAGCGATCGCGGCGCCATCAGCGCGATCGAGCGCAATCTGGCTCAGACCAACCTGAGCGGTCGCATCCGCCAGCAGGACGTCTTCGATTTCCTCAGCCTGTCCAGCACGGCCGAGCCGCACGACCTCATCTTCGCCGATCCGCCTTACGACAAATCGAAGCTGGGCGACTCCTTCAGCAGGCTCCTCCTGCGCAACGATCGCCTGCCCGCTCGCCTAACGACTGAAGGAATTTTCATCCTCGAAAAACGGCCGGGCGAGCGTCTGCCTGCGACCGATTTCTGGGAAGTCATCCGCCGCAAGACCTACGGCGCAACTGAAACCATCTTTCTGCAAAAAAAGGCATGAGCGGCCGGGACAGCGAGCGATGATCCGCTTCCTCTACAACCTCCTTTTCCCTCTTGCCCTCCTGCTTTTTCTCCCGGGTTACCTGGTCAAAATGCTCCGCCGCGGCCACTACCGGGCTAAATTCGGCCAGCGCCTCGGGCTCTACGATCGCGCCACCCGCGCCACCCTCTCCGCCGGCCGCCGCACCTGGGTCCACGCGGTCAGCGTGGGCGAGGTGATGATCGCGCTCAAGCTGATCGCCGCGATGAAGCCGCGGGAACCGGCGCTGCGGGTTGCCCTAACGACCACGACTACGACCGGTTTTGCCCTCGCCACCCGCCTGGCACCGGATTGGGTCGAAGTCCTCTACACCCCGCTCGATTTCTGGCCCGTCATGCGCCGCGCTTTCACCCTCATCCGGCCGCTTCGTATCATTCTCATCGAAGCCGAAATCTGGCCTAACATGGCCTCGATCGCGCATCGGCGCAGCCTTCCGCTTGCCCTCGTTAATGCCCGCCTCTCCCCCCGTTCGGAGCGGCGCTTCCGCCGCTTTCGCCCGCTGGTGCAGCCCTATTTCCAGAAACTCGATCTCCTTTGCGCCCAGGAAGCGGAAGATGTCGCCCGCTGGCGTTCGTTAGGCGTGCCGGCGGCCCGCATCCATCCCGTCGGCAGCATCAAGTTTGATCCGGAAAACGGAAAACCGAATCCGGAGCAGCCGCGGCGCCTCCTGCAGATGCTCGGGCTCGATTCGACCCGGCCGATTCTCCTCGCCGGCAGCACCCATCCCGGCGAAGAGGAAATTCTCGGCCGGGTCTTCACCCGGCTGCGCGCGGAATTTCCCGATCTATTCCTCATCATCGCGCCCCGCCATGTGGAACGGGTGCGGGAGATTGCCCCGCAGCTGCAGCCCTTCGGCCTAACGATGGTGCGACGGAGCAAGATCGACCAGGCCCTGCCGGCCGATTGTCTTCTCCTCGATAGCACGGGCGAATTGCGAGATTGGTACGCCGTCGCCACCATCGTTTTCATGGGCAAGAGCCTCACCGTCCATGGCGGCCAGAACCCGGTCGAAGCGATCGTGGCCGGCCGCCCGGTCGTATTCGGTCCCCACATGGAAAATTTCGCCCACTTGGCCCGCGCCCTCGTCGCGGCCGGCGGCGCGCTCCAGCCGAAGGACGAAAATGCCCTGAGCAAAACGCTGGGCGATCTCCTGCGCGATCCGGCCGCGCGCGAGCAGTTCGTCCGCCGGGCTGGTGCCGTGCTCGACCACCATCGCGGCGCCACTGCGCGCACCGCCGCCCTCCTGGCGGAGCTTGCCAGTCGCCGCTCCTGAAATTCCTTGCATCACCGATGGTCGCTCCGATATTGGGCGGCTCCGCCTGACCCTATCGTCCAGTGGCCTAGGACACCGCCCTTTCACGGCGGTAACACGGGTTCGAATCCCGTTAGGGTCGCCATTTCCCTCCCCGGCCAAAATCGGCCGCTCTTCCGAGGCACGGCCGCGGGCGCTGCTTCAGCTACTGCTCGAGCGCCGCCTGCGCGGCGGCGAGTTTGGCGATCGGAACTCGGAACGGGCTGCAACTGACGTAGTCGAGACCGAGGCGATGGCAGAATTTCACGCTCGACGGTTCCCCGCCGTGCTCGCCGCAGATGCCGAGCTTGATCTTTGGCCGCGTTTTGCGGCCGAGATCGCGCGTGATCTCCATCAGGCGACCGACGCCTTTTTGGTCGATGGCGGCAAAGGGATTGTTAGGCACGATATCCAGCTCTTCGTAGGCGGGCAGGAAAGTGCCGGAATCGTCCCGGCTCATGCCGAGGGTGGTCTGGGTCAGATCGTTGGTCCCAAAGCTGAAAAATTCGGCGTCCTTCGCGATCTCATCCGCGACCAGGGCGGCGCGCGGGATTTCAATCATGGTCCCGACGAGATAATTGAATTTGGCCTTTTTCTCCTTCGCCACCTCGGCCGCAATGCGGTGCACGATGTCGAGCTGGAGCTTGAGCTCTTTCGGGTAACCGACCAGCGGGATCATGATTTCGGGCCGCACTTTGATCCCCTTCTTCTGCACCCCGGCGGCGGCTTCAAACACGGCGCGAGCCTGCATCTCGGAGATTTCGGGATAGACGATTCCGAGCCGGCAGCCGCGATGGCCGAGCATGGGATTGAATTCATGCAGCTGGTGCACTCGCCGGATGATCTGCTCGACCGGAACGCCGATCTTTCGCGCCAGATCGAGCTGCTGCTCCTTGGCGTGCGGGAGAAATTCGTGCAAAGGCGGATCGAGGAACCGAATGGTGGCGGGGAGCCCTTTCAAGGCGGTGAAGATGCCGATGAAATCTTCGCGTTGATAAGGAAGCAAGGTCGCGAGCGCTTTGACCCGGGCTTCCTTGTTCTCGGAAAGAATCATCTCGCGCATGGCGTCGATCCGATTCCCCTCGAAAAACATGTGCTCGGTGCGGGTGAGACCGATCCCGGCGGCGCCAAAGGCGACCGCGTTCCGGACTTGCTCGGGCGTGTCGGCGTTGGTGCGCACGTCGAGCACACGGGCGCGATCGACCCAGCTCATGAGCTTGGAGTATTGCTGGAAAGTGGCGCTCTTTTTCCCCTCGAGAGAGCGATCGACCAAGACCTGCACGATCTCGGAAGGCGCGGTCGTGACTTCGCCGGCGTAGACTTCGCCCGCGGTGCCATCGATGGAAAGATAGTCGCCTTCTTTTAAGGTCACGCCACTGGCGGAGAGGGTGCGTTTTTGGTAATCGATCCGAATCTCGGAGGCGCCGCAGACA
The DNA here is from genome assembly GCA_965217735.1 of Chthoniobacterales bacterium. GTDB lineage: Bacteria > Verrucomicrobiota > Verrucomicrobiia > Chthoniobacterales > UBA10450 > Palsa-1392. Next base: position 45,094 of record CBDCJE010000001.1, read on the forward strand.
CAGACTTTGCCCATCTGCCGCGCGACGAGAGCGGCGTGCGAAGAGACGCCGCCGCGGGAAGTGAGAATTCCTTCGGCCGCGATCATGCCGCGCAGATCTTCCGGCGAAGTCTCGATGCGGGTGAGGATCACTTTCTCACCGCGCTCAGACCGCCGGACGGCTTCTTCGGCGCTGAAAACGACGTGACCGGAAGCTGCGCCCGGACCGGCCGGGAGGCCGCTGCCGATTTTCTTCGCTTGGGCGATCGATTTGCGATCGAAGATCGGCGCGAGCAGGTGGGCGAGTGAATCCGCCGGAATGCGTCTGATGGCGTCTTCCTTGCTGATGAGGCGTTCCTCAACCATCGCAACCGCGATGCGAACGGCGGCGAGGCCGGTCCGCTTCCCGTTGCGGGTTTGCAGGATGTAGAGGCGGTTGTCTTCGACCGTGAACTCGAGGTCCTGCATATCCTTGAAATGTTTCTCGAGGATGGCGCGCACTTTCATCAGCGCCTTGTGCGCGGCCGGCATTTCCTCGGCCAGTTTGGCGATCGGGTGCGGAGTGCGGACGCCGGCAACCACATCTTCGCCCTGGGCGTTGATGAGATATTCGCCGTAGAAAACCTTTTCGCCGCTGGCCGGATCGCGAGTAAAGGCGACCCCGGTCGCGCTCGAGTCGCCCATGTTTCCGAAAACCATCGTCTGCACATTGACCGCTGTGCCCCAGTCGTGCGGGATGCCGTATTTGCGCCGATAGACCACGGCGCGGTCGTTATTCCAGGAACCGAAGACGGCCCCGATCGCGCCCCAGAGCTGTTTCTTCGGATCCTGTGGAAACGACTTGCCCGTCCGGTCCTTGATCAGCTCCTTGAAACGCCTAACGAGTTCCTTGAGATCGCCGACGTTTAGTTTTACGTCGGGAAAATTGTGGTTGCCGTAGCGCTCGTCTTTCAGGTGCTCAATCGTGGCCTCGAACGGGTCATGATCTTCACCGGTGCGCTTCTGCACGCCCATCACGACGTCGCCATACATTTGCAGGAAGCGCCGATAGGAATCCCAGGCGAAGCGCGGGTTGCTCGTCTTCTCCCCCACAATCTCGACCACGGTGTCGTTCATCCCGAGGTTGAGAATGGTGTCCATCATCCCGGGCATGGAATCGCGCGCGCCCGAGCGGACCGAGACGAGGAGCGGGCGCTCTTTGTCGCCAAGTTTTTTGCCGACCGATTTCTCGACCTTGGCCAACGCGGTCTCGACCTCGGCTTCGAGGCCTTTGGGATAACTGCCTTTATTTTCGGAAAAGTAAGTGCAGACCTCGGTCGTGATCGTAAAACCCGGAGGGACCGGCAAACCGATCCGGGTCATCTCGGCCAGGTTCGCGCCTTTGCCGCCGAGAAGCGGCTTCATGCTTCCCGCACCGTCGGCCTTGCCATCGCCAAAGTAGTAAACGTTGCGCCGCGACTTAGCCGGCTTCGGCTTGGTCTTGGCGGCGGGTTTGGAGCGGGAAGTTTTGGTTTTTGTGGCCATGAGAAAGTGGATTTCTTACCGGCCGGCGCGCCGGAAGCGCAAACTAAAGCGCACTCTCTGAGTGTCAACGCGCCCGCTGCCGTCGCGGGACGTTCCGCTCGCCGCTAAGAAGAAGGCTTCACCGACTGCCAAGTTCGCGAGGCGTTTCTGCCCGGCTGGAACGCGGCTCGACCGAGCCTCACCCCTGCCTTGGAAGTTCCTCAGATCGCTGGTAGCCCTAGCGAGATGCCCTTTTCTAGTCTTGCGCCGCCGGTTCGGCCGAGAGGACGTCGTCGATCGCGTCGGCGAAATCGTCCACTCCCGACATCGGGACGATGATCACGTTGCGATGCCCTTGGCTGTCTTCGGTGATGCGCAGAAATCGCCCGCGCCCGTTTTCGCGCAGGTCGATCGAGAAAAACTTCCGTTCAATCTGCAACTCTTTTGACTCGATGATGCTGTCCATATTCGCCGGCGCGGATGTTAGGCCGGTGCAGGGAAAAAAGGGAAGCAAAATTTTTGGGCGGTCATGCCGTCGCCAGCGCCGACACCGTTCCGCAGCCGCAGCTCGATTCTGCCACCGGCAAGCGCTCCGCCACCAGCAGCCTCTCCCACCCCCACTACACGGCTCCAGCCACTCCCGCTGGGCGACGGCGTTGTCGCTCACCGATCTCACATTCCCTGCGTTTTTTGGTTTACAACCAGGGGCCGTGCGGCGCATCATCGCGGGCTGAAACCCACCTCGCCAGTCCACACACACACACACACACACACCAAGCGCTCACAGAAGCTGCGCGCGGTCGCAGGAGTCTGTTCAATAGCCCTGCTGCTGAGCAGCGGATTTTGCCGGGCCGCTCCCTGTTCGCAGCAGAGCGACGAACCTGACACCGTCCCGCCACTGGAATGCGACTAAAGTGGCTAAAATAAAGGCCGTGGTGAGTCTTTCCGGCCCGACCGATCTCTCTTCGCGCGTCGGGGATAGTAGCGTGGTGCCGCATTTCGAAGATTCGGTGGAGAACTACACCAATACGGAGACCGGCGTCGGTGATTGGGAAACGAAGAAATCAACGTCTCGCCGGTCAAGCTGGTCGCCACTGCTACCAACGTGCCGCCTATCCATATGTACGCCACGCAAGGTGATCCTGTCCCCTTCCAACAGGGGGAAGAAATGGCAACTGAATTAGCATTATACCATCCAGGCGCCGTATTTGAGTTCTACAAGATCAATAATAGCGCCCTGCATGCCTTCAATTACTGGAACCAAGTAAACGAAGTAACGGACGAATGTGTTAGCGCCGAGGTGATCGATTTTCTGCAAGACTACCTATGAGCGTCTCCAAAAACAAACTGATCGTCACAATCGCTGCCGCTCTTCTTTCGCTGGCCACGCAGCGACACTCCTTCGGCGACAGCGCTACGTGGAGTGCCAATCCGATGAACAGTGACTGGACTAACGCTCAAAACTGGGCGCCAAGCACGGTGCCCGATGGGCTGAGAGACGTGGCCACCTTTGGCGCGTCAGATGTGACCGATCCAGCCATTAGCACGATCGGCTCCATTATCGATCTCGACAGCATTGTTTTCAATCCCGGTGCGAGTGCGTTCACGATAACTTCCGGAGCCGGAACTAATTTAATATTGCGAGGCGCCGGGTTGGTAAATAACTCAGGAATTCTTCAATCGGTGATTAAGATCCCGAATGGAGGCGGAATATTCTTTTTCGGTCCTGCCTCTGCGGGTAAGCTGACTAGCTTTAGCACCGTGGGAGGGGATATTTTCTTCTCTGAGTCATCTTCGGCGGGCGCAGCAAGCTTTGACATTAGCAATACTGGGAGTTTCTCCGCTGAAGTAAGTTTCGCCGATAACTCGAGCGCGGCTGACGCTTTCATTTCAGTAAGTGTCCGGAGCGGTGTAACCTTCTACGACACCGCCACGGCAGCTAACGCCGTCATCAGCGCGGTGACCGGCGGCGACGTCCTCTTTGGCACCAGCAGCAGCGCCGGCAATGCGGTCATTACCGCGAGTGGCGACAGCACCGTCAGCTTTACCCAATCCGCCACGGCCGACCACAGCCACCTCACAGCCAGCGGCGCGGGGAGCAGTGGTGAGCCTGGGGCGGAGATCAGCGTGGGCGATACCGCCACCGCCGCGGAGGCGACCTTTGTGCTCCGGGGCAGCAGCGTGAGCGGCGCGCCTGGGGCGACGTTGACCTTCTTCAATCAAGGAAAAGCCGGCCATGCCAGTATTACCGTGAACGGCGGGAGCAACGGAGGCCGGGGTGCGCAGGTTCTTTTCCAGGCGCAAAGCGACGGCGGCACCGCCAGCCTGTCGCTCTTCGGCGATGGCCAGGCCGACTTCAGCCGACACTCGCCCGGGGTGGTGACAGTCGGCTCGGTAGCGGGCGATGGGCAGGTGGTGCTGGGAGCGACCGCCTTGGCGATAGGCAACAACAACCAGCGCACGCGCTTCTCCGGGTTAATTGAAGATGGAGCGATCAGCGGTGGGAGCCTTAACAAGGTCGGGAGCGGCACGCTCAAGCTCAGCGGAGCCAACACCTACACTGGGGGGACGACGGTCAATGCCGGCGCCCTGGTCGCCGGGAACCGGAGCGGCTCCGCCACCGGGCCGGGGCCGGTGCAAGTCAACGCTGGCCTCCTGGCCGGCCGGGGCACGATCGGCGGGAGCGTGACCATCGGCACGGGCAGCGGGGCGGGCGCATTTCTCGCCCCCGGGCGCGGCGCTGGCAAGTTGACCAGCCTAACGATTCAAGGTTCTCTCATCTTCAAGGCCGATGCCACTTACAGCGAGAGATTGAACCTGAAGAAGGCGAAATCGGATCAAGTCAACGCCAACGGAGTCACGATCGAGAGCGGAGCGCAGGTCGATCTGCAGACCGTCGGACGCGGCCAGCTGCGAATCGGCAAAGTCGCCAGCGCCATCAACAACACCGCCGCCACCCCGATCAACGGCACCTTCACCAACCTCCCCGAAGGCGCCACCCTGGAGGCCGGCGGCAACACCCTGCAAGTGAGCTACCACGGCGGCGATGGCAACGATCTTACTCTCACCGTGGTGGAGTAAGAGGAAGATTGCCCCAAGGCCCGGCCTTTGGCGTTCATTCATCTACGGCGCATCTTTGCTCATCGTGCCGCCGCCCTCCGCCCGTAAGGGGCGATCGAGACAAAGTTGCTCGTCAATTTTAAGCGCCGGCCGTGCAAAATCCGACGCTGGCTCGGTCGTCACGAACTAATCCGGGACATGATTGATTCCCGCCAAGTGCGGTTGGAGCGACCATCGCGTCGTCACTTCAGGAGAAGCGAAGAATGCGAAGCCTCGTCCGTGGAAGCGCTGTTCTACGAGCGGCGGCGGCGCGAGCTGCGCTTTGCCCGCGGCCGCTGAGGAACGCGGCCGGGCGGCGCCGGCCGAGGCGCGCGCGACGGTTGTTCCCGCCGCGGCGCGCGCGCCGGCTGGTCGTTCACAATCGCGAAATCGGCCTGACGTTTGAAGACGTCGATCCGCGCAACCTTGACCTTGAGCGTGTCGCCCACGGCCAGGACACGCTTGGATTGTCGGCCGATGATCCGGCGCCGGGCACCGTCGAAAATATAGAAGTCGTCCTGCAAGGAGGAGATGTGGACCAGACCGGTCAGGAGCACGTCGGGCAGCTCGATGAGCAAGCCGTAGTTGCGCACTTCGAGCACAATGGCGCGGAAGATTTGCGGATCCTTTTCGCTGAGCTGCAATTGCAGAAACTCGAGCTTCTTTAGTTTGACCGACTCGTTCTCGGCCTCGGCCGCGACGCGTTCGGTGGCTGAGATGTGCTCGGCGATCCCGGCCAATTCCCCCGCTCCGCGTCGGGCCGCGTTTTTGCCGCCGCGATCGGCCAGGCAACGATGCACCACCAGATCGGCGTAACGCCGGATCGGACTGGTGAAATGAGTGTAGTTGTTCTTCGACAAGCCGAAATGGCCTAACGGCTGAATGGCATAACGGGCCCGCTTCAGGCTCTTGAGCAGGCCGATCTTGAGCGCCTGCTCTTCCGCTTTGCCGCGAAACGATTCCAGCAGCCGTTGCAGCTCGCGCCGATTGGTTAGGTCGCCGGCCTGGAAGCCGTAGCTCATGACCAGGTCGCGGTATTCGGCCAGCTTGTCCGGGTCGGGATCTTCATGCACGCGGTAGACGGTCGGGGTGAGGCGATTCTTTAACTCCAGTGCGACCGCTTCATTGGCCGCGAGCATGAATTCCTCGACTAACTGATGCGACTCGTCGTTCTCGATCCGCTCCAGGCGCAGGGGTCGGCCCGTCTGCTTGTCGACCACCACCTTCACTTCCGGAAAATCCAGATCGAGCGAGCCGTTGGCAAAACGCCGCCGGCGCAGGATGGAAGCAAGCTCCCAGGCGGTGTGAAGGCGCTGGCCGAGCTCGTCGTTAGGCGGCTTTTGCAGGAGGGCAAAGGCTTCCCGGTAGGTCAGGCGCCGCGCGCTCTGAATCATGGTGCGGGCGAAACGCGCGCTCTTGGGCGCCCCATTTTTGGCGAAGCGGATAAATGCGGAATGAGTCAGCCTAACGACATTAGGATTGAGACTGCAGACGCCGTTGCTCAGACGCTCGGGCAGCATCGGGATGACCCGGTCGACCAGGTAAACGCTGTTTCCGCGCTTGAGCGCTTCACGATCGAGCGCGCTGCCGGGAGTGACGTAGGCGGAGACATCGGCGATGTGCACGCCCAATTCCCAGTCGCCGCCGGGCAGTTTCTCGACGTTGACCGCGTCGTCGAAATCGCGCGCGTCGTCCGGGTCGATCGTGACGATGAATTGGTCCCGTAAATCTTCCCGCTCACGATAGCGATCAGGATCGACCGTCTCGGGAATGGCCTCGGCTTCGGCCAGGACCTCGGGCGGAAACTCGACCGGCAAATTGTTCTTCCGAATGATCGAGAGCATGTCGACTCCGGGATCGGAAGCGCGCCCGATGAGTTCGACGATTTCGCCCTCGGGATTGACGTGACGCGATTCCCAGGGCTCCAGCCTAACGACGACCTTGTCATTCGTCTGCAGCGGGCGGGGTGCACCCGGAAGAGAACGCGGCTGGACATAGACGTTGTGCACCATCCGGGGGTCGTCGGGAACGACATAGAAGAAATTCCGCGTCTGCTGCAGGGTGCCGACGATGGTGTCATGGGCGCGCTCAAGGATGCGGATGACCCGGCCTTCCGGGCGGTTGCTTCCAGTGCGAGCGCGATTGTAATTGGCGTCGCGAGTAATCCGGGCGACGACGCGGTCGCCGTTCATGGCCGTGCCGGTGTTCTCGGCCGAGATGTAAATATCACCGCCTTCCTCGCTGCCTTCCCTGACCAGAAAACCAAAACCGGCCTGCATGATCTGGAGTTTCCCGGTGACCAGATCGGCCTCGGCCGGGAGGATGTAGCGGTTCTTGCGGATGCGCGCGATTTCGCCGGCGTGCTCGAGGTCGCGCAGCGATTGCTTAATGTCGCTCCGCTCCTCACTCTTGAAGCCGAGGGCGCGGGCCATCTCTTTTTTGTCGAGCGGGCGGTACTTGGGGCCCCGCATCAGCGCGAGGATTCGTTCTTTGGTGTTGGCTTCGCGTTTCATTTCTGCCTCTGCGATGATCGAAGAAACGGGACGGATTGAAAGCAGTCATTTGCTCGGGCTGTGATCGTTAGACAAAAAAAAGCTGCCGATCCCGAAGGCAGGACGGGCGGCGGAGGTTGCTCTCAGCGCTTCGCAGCGCCACGCCGTCTACAGGTCGAATAAAATGAGCGCTGTGATAGTCTGGAAGGGTGATGCCGGCAGCTCTTTGGAAGGTGGATGGAAAGATCATCGACCTCGCGAGCCGCGGTCTGGTCATGGGCGTGCTCAATGTGACCCCTGATTCCTTTTCCGACGGCGGCCAGTTTCTTGCCGCTGATGCGGCGGTCAAACACGGACGCAAAATGGCGCAGCAGGGGGCGGACATCATCGACGTAGGCGGCGAATCGACCCGCCCGGGGGCCGAGCCGATTTCGCCTAACGAAGAGATGGGGCGCGTCCTGCCGGTGCTGGAACAGCTCGCCGCAACGCAAGAGACGCACCTCTCGATCGACACCGCAAAGGCCGAAGTCGCCCGCGCCGCACTCGCGGCCGGCGCCAGCATCATCAACGACATCAGCGGCGGACGGGCCGACCCGGCCATGCTCCCGCTGGCGGCGGAGAAGGGCGTGGCATTAATCCTGATGCATATGCAGGGTACACCCGCCACCATGCAGACAAATCCCACCTACCGCGACGTGGTCAGCGAAGTGGCGGATTTTTTTCGACAGCAATTTGCGCAGGCCGTACGCTGCGGTGTGGATCCCAAGTGCATCGCCTTCGACCCTGGCATCGGCTTCGGCAAGACGGTGGCGCACAACCTCGAGTTGCTGGCCAATTTGCCCCGGCTCCGGATCGAAGATCGCCCGCTCGTCGTCGGCGTTTCGCGCAAATCGTTCCTCGGGAAAATCTCCGGCCAGCTCGGCGATCGCGCCAGCGCCACCGTGGCCCTCACCTCGCTCCTGCGCGCGCGTGGCGCTGATATCCTGCGCGTCCACGACGTGGCCCAAAACGCCAGCGCCCTCCGCACCACCGAAGCCGTCCTCGCCGCCGCCCGATGATCCAGCAACTGATCCAGCTCTTCTTCGATAAATGGCGCAGCGCCATCGAGATCCTGCTTTTGAGCGTGGTGATCTATTACGGCTACCTCTATTTCCGCGGCACCCGCGGGGCAAAAGTGCTGACCGGGCTGGCGATCGTTTTCCTCACCCTGACTTTGATTTCGCAACTCCTGAACCTGGTCGTGATCAGTTTCATCATGCGGAGTTTCTCCGTCTTCCTCGCCGTCGCGCTGGTGGTGATTTTCCAACCCGAACTGCGCCGCGCCCTGGCGGAGCTGGGCGGACACCCGATTTTTTCCCTCACGAGTGAGAAACGCGAGACGGTGCACGACCTGGCCGAGGTGGTGACGCAACTTTCGAACAAGCAATTTGGAGCGCTGATCGCGATCGAGCGCGACACCTCGATCAAGGTCTACGAGGAAACCGGCGTGCTGGTGGATGCGGAGTTTTCGACTGAGCTCCTGCTCACCCTTTTCCACCCGAAATCCGCCCTGCACGACGGCGGCGTGATCGTGCGTAATGGCCGCATCGCCGCGGCGGCCTGTATTTTCCCGGTGAGCCAGCGCGAGACCCTCGATCGCAGCCTCGGGCTGCGGCATCGCGCGGCGCTCGGGATCACGGAAGAGTCGGACGCGGTTGCGGTGGTGGTGTCGGAAGAGACCGGCGCCATTTCGATTTGCTATCGGCGCCGGCTGGAACGCAATTTTACCCCGGAGAGTTTCCGGCATCGGCTCGGCGAAGTCCTGCTCCATCGTTACCATGAAGAACCTGATCCTGAACAACTGGCGAGCAAAACTGACCTCCCTACTGCTCGCAACCGCCCTTTGGTACCTAGTGAAGAAGAACGTAGCAACGACACCCTCGCCGTCTGAGTTCTACGATCGACCGAGTGTGCTCGATGTTCACTAGCTCAAGCTCAAAGTGGATCTGCTGAGATTCAAAACCGCAGAAGATCCGAGCCTGAATACGACCAGACGAATGCGTTCGGGGCGCAAGTTCCAGGCTGGTTCTACAAGCGATGCTGACCTTCTTCCCGGCGCATTGTGCTTTCTCCTTCCGTTCGCCCCGAGCTCACATCGCTGGTACTAAACTGCGGTGGCAGCTCAAAGCGCAGCGGCGCTTTCCCCTCCTGCTCAAGTTGTTCTTCGGCTTCGCGAGTGAAGCGCGTCCATGGCACCGCCTTAAGGCGCTCAAGCGCTATCTCTTTACCTGTCACCTCACAGATGCCGTAGCTGTCATTTTCGATGCGGGCGAGCGCACCGTTCACCTCGTCGAGCAACTCCTGGTAGCCAGAGACTCGCCCTAAGGCCATCTCGCGGGTGAAAGTGCTACTCGCGCTTTCGGCGCCTTCATCGGTCAAAGGATCGGGCTGGTTCCCTTGCGATTCCTGCTCCAATCTTCGCTCTTCATCGATGATGTGATCGCGAAGCTGCAGCAGCCGCTCGTACTGGCCTCGCCAGTGCGGATCGATCTTCTTTCCCGCGACGACCGAGGCGACATCGCGCTCCGCCGCCTCGACTGGCCGACCCAGGATCAGCTCCGTCTCACTCGGCTGCTCTCTCGTTTTACGGCTCGGTTTTTTCGCCATCTCTAGCTGGACTTGGTGTCCGGTTCATTGCGCCGTTCCGCGAAAGTATCGCTGCCGCAGTTCGGGCACTTGGGAATTTTGTCGCCGTTACTGACGTGCACCTTGTGCTCGCATCGCGAGCAGACAAAGTCACCGGTCCGGCGCGCCTCTTCGCCTGCATGTGCTGACATCCAGTTATCCTCCTTTTCTGCTCAAGAACGAGCCTGCCGCAGCCTTCGGACGTATCGTTTCCTGGCGCAGATGTGATCCCTCCAAGCGCGCCCTGCTGCTAGTTCACTGGGGGACTTTCGGTGACAGTCTTAGGCGAAAATCTGGTTATTCGGTCAGCCGACCATGACTCGTCGCGGATACGAAACTCCTTTGAAGCGAATCAACAAAGCTGAAATTCCACCAAGGAGAAGTCATGCCAAGAGGAGCAAGCGCAAAACGAGAACGTGAGTACAACGAACTAAAGCGGGAATTCAAAAAGGACCATCGCTACAAGGGCCGAGAAGAAGAAGTGGCGGCGCGAATCGTGAATAAGCAGCGAGCGCAGTACGGCGAAACCAAAGGCGAAAAGCGCAAGGACCGGAAAGGCAAATCCCCGGATCGCGATCTGCCGGTCAAGAATTACCAGCACAAGACGGTCGATCAGGTGGAAAGGGCGTTAGGCAAGCTTTCGCACCAGGACCTTAAGGAGATCCAAAAGTACGAAAAGCAGCACAAGAACCGCAAGACGCTGCTGCAAGCGATTGGCGACCGGATGAAAGACGGCGACTCAGCCGCTTCCTCCAAGGATCCCAAAACAGGTAGAAAAAGCCAATCCAAGTCCCGCAACGGCAGCAGCCAAACCGGGTCAGCCAGATCGTCGAAAACCAAAGCCCGCGCCAAGACAGAAAGCGGATCCAAGTCATCCAGCGGGAAATCGAAATCCGGCCGCAGTAAGTCGAGTAGGAACGGTAGCACCGCTCAGGGCACCAAGGTAACGACCGATCATGATGAGATTCGTCGCTGGGCGGAAGAACGGGGTGCCAAGCCTTCCGCCGTCATCCGCACGGAGAAAGGCGACGATCCCGGAATCATCCGGCTCGATTTCCCAGGTTACTCCGGAGAGGGCGCGCTCGAGGAAATTAGCTGGGATGACTGGTTTGAGAAGTTCGAGGAAAAGAAACTCGCCTTGTTGCACCAGGAGAAAACGACCGGCGGGAAGAAGAGCAACTTCAACAAAATCATCTCGAGGTAGGCTTGCGTGCTGGCTGAGCAGACTCTTTCTCATCCTCCAGCCCCGTCAGACGCAGGTGGAGCGAAGAGTGGTCGGAAATGCCGGCCAACCTTTCCTCGTGCGAATAGCGCACCGCCGACACGCGTGCGCAAAGGCGGGCGACCCGAGGGCGTGATCGATGCGGTAGCCGAGCCATGGCCGCTCGTAGAAGGAGCGTTCCCGGCTCTGCGGATATCGCATGCGGTACAGGTCGATCCAGCCAGCGTGAAGAACCTCTGCAAATTCATCGGCGCAGGTCAGCTCCGCACCCCACTCGTCCAGATGGGGAAGGCCGGTGTTGAAATCGCCAATGAGCAGCGTCGGCCGCTGGAGAAAATCGTCGGCCAGATCGCGCATAAAATGCAGCACCGGCCGCTTCCGTTCGCCGGTGGGGACGTAAAAGGCGAACATCGAAAAAGTGGCGAAATCAGCTCGCAAAGCGCGAAACGGCCAGAGCGTGAGCTCCCGCTCCAAAGTCTGCGCCTGAAAGGCAAAGCGGCTTGCGACCAGGACGGAAAGCTCGCGCGCTTCGCCTTGCGGTGCGGCCTGGAACTTGAGGCGCTGCTCCTCGAGACCGCGGCGAAGCTCCGGCGCGACGCTGTTGTTGCGGAATTCCGTCAGCGCCAAAACATCGGGCCGATGATGGCGGATTGTTTCAAGAACGTCGGCCAGCCGGCTCCCGCCACCGTGGCGGATATTCCAACACATCAGGCGGAGCGACTTCATCCCGAAGATGATCGCTCCGCCGCCGATCGTTAGCCGCGCCTTCGCCGCAGAAGCTGGCGGCCGGTGCGGAGCCGGGATGGCGCGCTGACTTTGAGAAGGGCGTTCGGATGGGTCTGCAGTTTCAGCGCAGGAAGCGCCCGAGATTTTCGTCTTCCCACTGCCGGGCACGGCGATAGCGCGGGAACTCTTTTTCGCGCCGGTAAAATTCCTCCGTGTGCACCCGGCGCCGACCCGAGGCATCGAGCTCATCGGGCACGACCGAGTGCAGCATCTCGTGGTAGAGCACGTACTCGAGAAACCAGCGCGGCACGAAGGGTTGATCGAGTAACGGATGAATCCGAATGATCCGATCCTCTTCCTGGATGGAGCCGAAAATGAAGTACTCCTTCGGCCGCTCCTTGCGTCGCCGACCCCAGACCACGCTGTAGCCGCGCAGCCTGCCGCGAAAATAGCGCGCATTGAGTCGGTCGAAAATCGTGCGCAGATCAAAATAGCGCCCTTCATGACGCAGATTTAGGTGCCCCTGCATCGGCAGAGTCGGGCGCGCCGCTTTTCGTTTTGCCTTTTTTTTCGCCATCGGAAAATCCGGTTGGGGGAGGTGGGCGTTAAGTTTAGTTGGCCCGCCGCTGGCTGACAAGGACGAGCAACCGACCAAATGCGGCGTCAAAATATAAACCGTTCGGAGAGAGAATGATAAAATTATGAATACGCCCTCCTCCACCCCTCACTGGACTTCTGCCGTGGGCCGCGCCATTTTACGCCTCCGAGGGACGAAATCCTGCTGAAGTCATGACCCCATTTCTGCGAAAACTGCTCGGCCTGAACTGGCTCCTCGTCGCCATCATGCTCGCCCTGGCCGTCTTCGGCGTGGTCGCGATCTACAGCGCCACCTACATGCGGCAGGATCCGACCGCCTCCGAGTTTTGGCGCAAACAAGCCAGCTGGGTCGGCGTAGGCTTCCTCGCCTTCATGGTCACCAGCCTGATCGATTATCGCTGGATTAAATGGGGCGCGCTCCCGATGTATCTGGCCGGGCTCTTCTTTCTCATCCTCACCCGCTTCATCGGGACAAAAGTCTACGGCTCGCGCAGCTGGCTGCATCTGGGGCCGATCAACTTCCAGCCCGCCCAGCTCGCGGTCGTCGCTGGCATCATGGTCCTGGCGCTTTTCCTGAGCCAATTCCGCCAGATGCATCCCATGCTCCGGCTCGCGCTTTGCAGCGCGATCGTGGGCGCGCCCTGTTTGCTCATCCTGATGCAACCGGACTTGGGCGAGACGATTATTTGGGGACCGGTGGTGCTCGCTTTGCTCTTCGTCGGAGGTATTCCGTTCCGTTATTTGATCTGCATCGTCCTCATCGTGATAGCGTTTATCCCGATCGCCTACGTGGGGCTAAAGCCGTACCAACAAGAGCGGATCACTGCCTTCATCAACCCCGATATCGACCGGCAAGGCTCGGCCTGGGCGATCAACCAATCGCTCATCGCGATCGGCTCCGGCGGCTGGGCGGGCAAGGGATTCAAGGCTCCGAACACGCAGATCGAGCTCGGCTTCCTGCCCGCCACCGCGGTGCATAACGACTATATCTTCTCCGCCATCGGCGAACAATGGGGTTTCGTCGGCGGCATCGTCCTGCTCAGCGCCTTTGCCCTTCTCCTCCTGACCTGTCTTTTCGTCGGCTACAAATCAGGCGACCTCTTCGGGCTGCTCCTGGTCATTGGCATCGCTACCCTCATCTTCACGCATATCTTCCAGAACGTCGGCATGACGATATCGATCCTGCCCATCACCGGCGTGCCCCTGCCGCTAATCAGCTACAGCGGCTCCTTTGCCCTCATGATCATGTTTGGCCTTGGCATCGTGAACAGCGTCTGGGTGCACCGCAAAGTGCCGGTGCGCTGAGAGCCTTCGCCGTGGACAAAGCCCCGGCTTTTGCCATATTGCCCGTCCCGATGACCATTTTGATCAACCTACTTCTCGTGATCGAGGCCCTTGTCGCCATCCTCATGATGTTCGTCATCCTCATGCAGCGGCCGAAAAGCGAGGGGCTGGGCGCGGCCTTCGGTGGCGGCGTGACGGAAAACATTTTCGGCGCGCAGACGACGAACGTTCTCACCACCGCCACCACCTGGCTGGCCAGCATTTTCTTTGTCCTCGTCCTCCTCCTGTCGATTCTCTACGCCCATCGCGGCGCACCCGATTCGGCCCTGCGGCGGGAGCTGATGAAAACTTCTGCGCCGGCCAAGGCAGCGGCCCCGCTTCCTCCGAAGCAGGCGGCAGAAAAAGCCGCTGCTGACGCCAAGGCCAAGATCGCTCCGGTCGGTGCCGCACCGGTCAATGGCACCGCCTCATCGCCCTCGGCGGCCGACGCCGCCGTCGGGGTCGTCCCGGCCGCCGCCGGCACCTCCTCGGCTCCGCCTTCCGAGAGCGTCACTCCCGCGGCCGTGGCCCAGCCGACGCCCTAACGACTCGCCAAGAACGACTGGTAGGCCGAGCCTCGGTCGAGCCAGGGAGAGGTTTGTCTGGCAGCGGCGATCGGAGAAGGCGTCTTGTAATCGTGACCGCCCGAAGAATGTTCAGAGGCCGATGACCTCGACCCAGGAACGAAGCCTGACCTCTGCAAAATGCGAAATCGCTCTCGATAATCGCACCCGCCAGCTCTACGCCACCGACGCTTCGCTTTACCAGATCGAGCCGGCCGCGGTCGCCTTCCCACGCAGTGCTGAGGAGGCACGCGAGGCCATCTTGGCGGCGGAAAATAACGGTCTCTCCGTCTCACCCCGCGGAGCGGGCAGCGGCCTGGCCGGCGGCGCAATCGGTGACGGGATGATCATTGATTTTTCGCGCCACAATCGGCAGATCGGCGCGCTCGATCTCGAGCGGCGCACGGTCCGTGTCGGCGCCGGCGTGGTTCTCGATCAACTCAATACCGTTCTCAGACCGCACGGCTACTGCTTCGGGCCCGACGTCGCCACCAGCTCGCGGGCGACGCTGGGCGGAATGATCGCAAACAACTCCTCCGGCGCACGGGTGCCGGTCTATGGCACAACCGCCGACCACGTCCGCGCGCTCGAGATTGTGCTGGCCGATGGCCGCATCGAGACGATCGGCGCCGGTCATCCGGCCCTGGCCGCGGAGCAGGAGAAAATCGCGCAACTTGTCAGGCAGGAAGCAGACGAGATCGCGGAGCGGATGCCGCCCGGGATGTTCAAACGCTGGAGCGGCTACGCCCTGGAGCGTTTCGCGCGCGCGCCGCAAAACCTGACCGAGATTCTCTCCGGCAGCGAAGGCACGCTGGCCGCGATCTTTTCCGCCGAGCTGCGAATCAATCCGCTGCCGCGAGAAAAGGGTCTCGGCCTGGTCTTCTTCGCCAGCGTGGCGGAGGCGATGCAGGCCACGGTGGAACTGCTCGATCTCAGACCGGCCGCGATCGAGCACATCGATCGGCCGCTTTTCGATCAGACCAAAGGCCAGCTCAATTTCGAGGCTGCGCGCAAGTTGCTCGAGCTCGATAGCAAGCCGTGCGAGGCGATTCTGATCGTCGAATTTTACGACGATGACGTTCCCGGCCGGCTGGCCGCCCTGACCTCGCGCCAGCTCGGTCTGCGCACGCTGATTTGCGCCGATAACGCGCAGATGAATCTGGTTTGGTCGATGCGCAAAGCCGGTCTCTCCCTCCTGACCGGCCGGCCCGGTCCGGCCAAACCGGTCGCTTTCATCGAAGACGCGGCGGTGCGCCCGGCCCAGCTCCCGGGCTATGTCGCCGGGTTGCAATCGATCATGCAACCGCGCGGATTGGAGGTCTGCTACTACGGCCACGCCGCCACCGGGCTGCTGCACGTGCGGCCGGTGCTCGACCTGCACCAGGCCGCTGATTTGCAGAAATACCGGCAGGTGGCTGAAGAAGTTTCCGCGCTCGTTAGGCAGTTCAAAGGTTCGCTCGCGGCCGAGCACGGGGTCGGCATCGCCCGCACCGAATTTCTGCGCGAGCAGGTCGGGCCGGAATTGCTCGGAGTGATGCGGGAAATTAAACGCACCTTCGATCCAAAGAATCTCTTCAACCCGGAGAAGCTGATTGGCGACGGCCGTTTCAAGGTCGACCAGGATCTGCGCGATAATTTGCGGCGCCCGATCGAGCTGCCCTTCGAGCCGATGTTGGCTTTCGCGGTCAAGGATCATTCCTTCATTGGCAACCTCGAACAATGCAACGGCTGCGGCGGCTGTCGCAAGGATGCGCCCACCATGTGCCCGACTTTTCTCGCTACCGGCGAGGAATACATGTCGACCCGCGGGCGAGCCAACGCGATTCGGACCGCGCTCGAGTTACGGGTGGAGGGCGATGATCCGTTGCGGGCGCAGGAGCTGGAAGACGCGCTCAGTAATTGTCTTTCCTGCAAAGCCTGCACCACCGAGTGCCCTTCGAACGTGAACCTCGCTCTGCTCAAAGCGGAGCTGATCCACGCGCGCTACGAGCGCGGCGGTTTGCCGCTGCGGGTGCGATTGCTGAGCGCGGTAGATTTGTTAGGCCGGCTCGGCTGCCTCATGCCGGCGGTCGCGAACGCTTCGCTGGATTTCGGTCCGCTGCGGTTTCTGATGGAAAAAGCGCTCGGACTTTCCGCCAAACGCACCCTGCCGCATTATGCGCGGGAGCGTTTCGATAAATGGTTCGTGCGGCGTGATGCGCCGGCGGAGGGCACGCGCGGCAAAGTCATTCTTTGGGACGATACTTTCGTTCGTTATCACGAGCCGCACATCGGTCGGGCAGCGGTGGCCGTGCTGGAGGCGCTCGGCTTTGCAGTCGAGCTGGTGGCCAATCGCAAATGCTGCGGACGCCCGGCTTTCAGCCAGGGTAACCTGGACGAAGCGGCCCGGCTCGGCCGGCATAATCTCGAGGTGCTCCACCGATCCGGCGGCGACGCGCCCATTCTTTTCCTCGAACCTTCCTGCTACTCGATGTTCGTGGAGGATTACCGCGAGCTCCGGCTGCCCGACAGCCAATCGATCGCGGCTCGCAGTTTTCTCTTCGAGCAATTCGTCGACCAACTGCTGGCGCGCGAACCGGACGCCCTCGCCTTCGAACGGCGCCAGGCGCAGGTCGCGATCCACGCCCATTGCCATGCCAAGTCGCTCCTTCATCCGGGCTTCATGGTGCGGCTGGCGGAACGGCTTCCCGGCCGCAAAGCCACGCTCCTCGATACCGGTTGCTGCGGGATGGCGGGGGCGTTTGGAATGTTGGAGGCGAAGTACGATCTCTCGCTCCGGGTCGCCGCGCCCCTGGTCGAAAAGGTGACCCATCAGCCACCCGATGCCGTCGTCGTCGCTTCCGGGACGAGTTGCCGGCATCAGATCGATGATCTCACTCCAGTGCATCCGAAACACATGGCGGAATTGCTGGCGGAAGCATTGCCGCGGTCGAAGAGCGCTCACTGATCCGAACCTGGAAAGCGATCGCTCATGGCGGCGGAAGAGGTGATCCGTCGCTGTCGCAGGACGCTGCGCACTGCAACGTGACTCGACCAAGGCGGCAGTGCGCGGATGAATCAGCCTGCGTCGCCTGGCCGCGAACCAGGCTGGACTTTTTCCGAAGCGGCTAAGGCTTGGCCGGTGCTGGCGGGCTGCCGCCTGGTTCGGCGGAAGCACCCGGAGCCGGAGCTGCCGGCGCGCCACCCCCGGGGACATCGGCCTCGGCCGGGACGGCGAGGATGTCGGGTTCGGTAAAGGATTCAGCCCGGCCGGCGAGTTCCTTGCGCATGGCGGCGACGCCTTCGGGACTTACCGGACCCGCTTTATTGCCCCACTCTTGCCGCACATAGGTGAGGACGTCGGCGATCTTCTCGTTGTTCAAAGTCTTCTCCCATGGCTGCATGACGGCCGAGCCGTAGTGCTGACCTTTCACAGTCAGCGGGCCCTGCAATCCTTTGAGCACGATCATGACTGGACGACGAGAGCCGCCGTTGACGATTTCCGAGCCGGCCAGGGGCGGATATTGGCCCGCCACGCCCTCGCCATTAGCCTGGTGGCAGGTGGCGCAGTTGGCCGAGAAAATCTTCTTCCCCTTATCGACCGGGGTCAGCTCCGCGGCCTGTTCGGCGCCACCAGCGGTGCTGCCCTTGCTCGCGACCCGCGGCGCTCCGCCCAGATAATCCAGGCCCTCGCCGCTAAAATTACCGGCATACCGACCGAGGTAAGCGCCGCCGAAGAAAACGGCCAGGCCATAGATCGCGATGAGCCAGAGCGAGAGCGGCTCGCGACCTATGCGAGGCTCGACTTTCTCGCGATAAATCGCGGCGTGCGTTTCCTGCACCTCTTGCGTTTCGCCGTAGTCCATTCCCTGCCTTGGGCCGTTATTAGGAGGTTGACCGGTCATTTCTGTGCCTCCTTAGCCGGAGCGGGTGCGAGCGCGACAGGCGACTTCGCCTCTTTTAAAGCATGGGATTGATCAAGCGACATGAGGTAGGCGACGAGGCACTTCGCGTCGTAGCTCGGCACGATCTCCCAGCCGCTTTGAAGGTCCTCTCCGCTGGCCCCGGCGAAATTGATCGCATCAGGTGAGAGTTCGCCACTGATCCGGCGTTTTTCGTAAAGGAAACGGTAGGAAGGCATGTTCGAATCCGACGCAATGCTACGCGGATTATAAAGATGGCGATGATGCCAGGCCGCAGTGTAAGGCAGCGGATTCCCGCCGGCGGTGAGACCCTGCACATTTCCCACCAAGGAGGCGGCCGAGGTGGCTACGTTTGCGGCGGGTTGATCGCCGGCCGCGGGTAGAACTCCCCCGGCACCGGCCGCGGGCGCCGCTCCAGGAGTCGAGGCCGCGACCACCGTGGCACTACCGGCAGGAGCGGGACTAACTGCAGGCGCGGAAGTCGTAGCTGGCGGCACCGGCGCGATTGGGCTGGCGGCGGCGGTGGTCGTGCCGGCTGCGGCTGGCGAAGCGGCCGGGCTGCCCCCTGCGGCAGGTGAAGCAGCCGCAGGCGCAGGCGCACCTGCCGCGGCCGGCTCTCCTGGCGCGGGACTGGCTGCGCCCTCTTCCTGCAGCGCTGGCCGATGGCCAACATTGGCCAGGTCGGGACCGGTCCTCACTTTGCCGAGGAACACGACCCGTTCGAAAATATAATCGCGGGGTGCACTGCGACGATCACCCCATTTACGCTCCAGATCGGAGCCGCCGTATTCCGGCCGCACCTGCTGGGTGTGACAATAAACGCAGCCATTCGCCGCGTAGACCTGGGCTCCGCGCAGGGCCATGCCGGAGGGCGGCGCAGGATAGACATCGCCGCCGTCCTCGTCTGTCTGCGGGTTGAGACTGCCGATCTGAAGGTTGGGCACCACCGTCATGCCGAGCCAGGAAAAGGCGAAAATGGCGAAGATACCGAGGAAGATGGGCTGGAGACCTTTCATTAGTGACCACCTCCGGGTTCGCGCTCAAGCGGATTCAGGAAAGTCGGGACGCTCGCCGTCCGACCGAAGCCGAGCAGCATCAACCCGAAATGGAAGGCGAAAACGCCGTGCGAAATGCAGAGGAGGATCCAGGCCAAGGTCCGCCCGCGCAGGTACGGCAGAATCGTTTCCGTAGTTTCGGAGAAGGGCAAAGTGGGATCGTTCAGGCTCAGACCCTGCACGAATCCGCCGACCAACAGCAATAGCACCATCAATCCGATGCCGTAAGCCGAAGCCCAGAAGTGCAGTTTGATCAGGCTGGCATAGCGCCATTCCCGACCGACCAGCCGCGGCACGATGTAATACATCGAACCGAAGATCACCATGGTGAAAAAGGCGTAGAGGCCCATGTAGGTGTAGCCCATGCTGGCCTCGGTGAAATGAACGATCTGCGCCATGGAGCGGAGCGAAATGATCACCCCGACGACGCTGAAGGCGGTGTAAGCGATCGCCCCAAAAACGGTGAAGCGCAGCGTCGGGCTATAACGCATCAGCCCGAAATGCTCCCGCATCGTCATGTGATGGTTCATTCCCACTGTCGCGACCGGGATTAAACCGAGAATCATGGCGGCGATGCTGGCCGTAATCATCCAGGCCGGGAACGGTCCGTCGATCAACCGTTGCATTCCGGTCCAGCTAAAGAAAAAGGCAAAGCTCCAGAATCCGATCGCGGCCAGGTAATAGCTGTGCACCGGCCGGCCGATCACCTTTGGGATCATGTAATAGGCGGTCCCGAGCCCGATCGACCCGAACCAAAGGAAGAGCAGGTTATTGGCAAACCACCAATTGACCGCCGCCTTCATTACCCCTTCGACCGGCACGACGAAAAGCATGGCCTGCGCGGCGGCATAGAGCCACGGGAACCAGAGGAAGGCCCCAAGCAAATACCATTGCGTGATGTAGACATGACCGCGCCGGCGGTAGCGAAACATGATCAGCGCCCAAGTCATGATGAGCAGATAGGCGACGAAAAGAGTGAGCGCGGAGAACCCGGGAAACTCGAGCCATTCGTAGCCGGTATTCGCGCCGGCCAGGATGCCACCCAGACCCATCAGCACGCCGAGATTCCAAAAGGCCGCGCCGGCGACGAGCACGAGCGGGTGACGCAGCGTGGTGCGACAGAGCCGGGCCATGAGCCAGATCGCCGTGCCCATGCCGGCCATCGAACCCCAACCGTAGATCAGAGCGTCGAGATGCGCCGGGCGCAGCCGGCCCCAGGTCAGGGCGGCGACGTCGCCAAACATGCCCGGCGCGTGAATTTGGATTGAGGTGATAATCCCGAGCAGCGTGGCCACGAGCAGCCAGGCGATCGCGGAAGCGTAAAAAACGAGGACGGGCAACCGGGTCGATGCATCGATCAGGGCGCGTTCGACGCGTTCCACGTCGCTCGTGGTCACTTCCACGTCGGCAGATAATTCCTCGGCTGGTGCGACAGTCGGATTCATGAAGTTTTAGCGGCGGACTCGTCCGAGCGGGATGATTTGCGGCGCACCCCGCGACCAAACCAGGGCCGGTAGGGCATAACCAGATCGGTCGGTTGGCCGACCGGTTCGTCCCGATCGAAAATGATGGTCGCGTTCTGATCGTAGCGCTTCATTTTGGCGAAAAGTTCCGAAAGGCTCACGGCGTGGGTGCTCCTCTCACCGGCAAAGGCGTGCCTGGTGCGGTTAAAGTCGGTGTGGGCGTGGGTGTGACTGGCGCGACTTCGGTGCGGCTGTCGGGCGCGGCCGCCGGGGTGGCATTCGCTCCAGGCTGAGTGCCCGGCGCGGCATTGGGCGGGTTGGCGGCCGCTGCGGGCTGGCCGCGAATCTCAGAGTTCGGACCTTCCTGAGATGTGACCACAGGCGTGGCAGCGGGAGCCGGCACTGTCGTGACCGGCGGAGCGGTCGGTTGTGGCGCGCCCGTCTCGGTCACCGGTGCCGCCTCCGGCGCCGGAGTCGCAATCGGTCCGGCGGCGGTGGGTTTTTTTCCCTGGAGATCCGCCATCTCGAGTTCCATCGCGCGGTGAATCGGGATGTGGGCCACCCCTTTTTCCTTATCTACCCAACCATAACGGTCGAGCTTGCTGTTCCACTCTTCCCGGGCGGTCTTGAGTTTTTCCGTCCGCACCTTGGCTCTCTCGTCCTCGTAGCTCGAGCCGCGCGGCATGACCGCGAAGGTGATGGCGACGATCGCGCCGAAAAAGACGAAGAGCACAACCGCCCAGACCCAGCTCGAAAGCAGGAAGCGCGGTTGCTCAGGATGGGCGAGTGTTTCGTCGTTAGCCACGGTTAGTTCGTTATGCGCAGAGATTCGATCAGGCGCGGGTCCCGCACCGGGAAAAGGGAAGTCTTACCCACGATCCGGAGGTAGAAAAAGGCGAGGGTGCCACCGATGCCAAAGAGAGGCAGAAAGTCGAGAATGCTGAGATGAATGCCGGTGCCGTGCAGACTGGGCAGCACGACCAGATACATGTCGAGCAATTGCATGAACAGAATCCAGCCGGCGATGCAGCAGAGCACGGTCGGTTTTTTCTTCACCGAACGCAGGAGCAAAATGCCGAAGGGCACGAAGAAGCGGCCGATGACCAGGATCCAGTTGAGCACATTCCAGCCTTCGGTGTTCCGGACGATGAAATACTGCGTCTCTTCCGGGATGTTGGCATACCAATAGAGCATGTATTGGCTGAAGCCGATGTAGGCCCAGAAAACGGAGAAGGCGAGGAGCCATTTCCCCATGATGTGGTAATGCTCGATCGTCACCACGCCCTCGAGATAACCGGCCTTGCGCAGCCCGGTAATGACGAGAATGAGCAGCGCCATCGAGCTCCCGGCGGTGCCGGCGAAAATATAGGGGCCCCACATGGTGGAGAACCAGTGCCAGTTCAGGCTCATCAGCCAGTCGAAAGCGCCGAAGGTGAGGCAAAGAGCGAAGATCGGCAGCCCGACAAAGGAAAGCTTCCGCATCATCAAGGTGAAGCGCGGATTCCCGTCGCGATCCTGCCGGACCGAGAGACGGCGCAGGAAATAAGCCACCAGCGTGAGGGCGACAAAGAAGAAAACGGCTCGAAAAAGGAAGAACTGCCAGTTGAGGTAGTTGTGCTTGGCGTCGAGCAACGGGTCCACTCCGGGCGGAAGATCCATCCAGCGGTAGAGATAGTGCCGCCAGAACCAGATCGGCAAGAAGAGCACGCCCATCACTGGGAGCAGAAGCGCGATGTTCTCCATCTGCCGCCGCACGACGACCGACCATTCCGCGTCGACTACGTGATGCACGATGGTCCAGAAATGGCAGCCGATGCAAAGGGTGAAGAAAAAGATGAAGGCAAAGAGCCAGGAAAAGCTGAACTGCACCGGCGAGATGAACGCGCCGACAAAGCTGAGGGCGAGGCCGACAATGCCGACCAAACCGCAAATGAGCGAAAGGCCGTTAAAGCGGCTGTTCTCAAAAAACTCGCCCTCCGGCGCTGGCGTGACGTGGGATCGATCGCTCATTTCTTCTCCGGCTCCGCGGTGGCGGCCGGCTCCGGTTTCTTCTCCAGATCGGCTTGGTGTTCCGGCGGCACATCGGCCGCACTGGCGCGCTGGCTCCGTTGCAAGGCGCGCAGATAGGCGATGATGGCCCAGCGATCATGCACCGCGACCCGCGGTCCGTAGGCCATCATGGTGTTTTTACCGTGGGTGATGGTGTTGAAAATTTCCCCGTCAGACATGTTGCGAATGCGATCGTCCTGCAGGCTGACCACGGTCGCCAGCCCATATTGCTTCACGATGCCGTCCCCGGCCGCCAGCGCACCGTGGCAGACCGCGCAATTGATGTTGAACCTCTGCTCGCCGCGCTTCATGAGGTCGGCGTTCACTTCAACCGGAAGGCCAGTTCCCCAGTTCGCCTGCATTTTGCCGGTATTGTAATAATCGGTGCCCTCCGAGAACCCAAAGCTCGGTGCCATCTTCATCTCCCCGGCCTGGTCGACCGCCGCCCCTTCGTCTTTCGGCAAAGGCATCTCGTAACCCATCGGGACCGTGCCATCGATTGGTTTGCGCCCACCGCGTTGGTCGGCAAAGAAACTAGACTCCGACTGCGCACGCACCTTTGGCTGGCGCACCATGTCGGGGAAAATCTCGATCTCCGGCCGGCTGCTCTTTTGCCCGCGGAACCCGAGCACCGCGACAAAGGCGATCGAAACCAGAGCAAAAATGAGGAAGAAGGCGCGCAGCATATTATTCCTCGTGCACCACCGTGATGTGCTGCCCACCGGTCCGTTCCAGCAGCGCAACCGCGTCGTTTTCGTTGAAGCGTGGGTCGCGCGCTTCCAGGACCAGGAAAAATCCGTCGTTCGTCACCCGCTTAAATCGCTCCCAGTTAAACATCGGGTGATTCCAGCGCGGGAGCAGATTCATGGTCAGCATGGCCAGGAAAGCCGAGAAAGCTGAAAACAGAATCGTGAGCTCAAACATGATCGGGAAAAACGCCGGCACCGTCCAAAAGTTGGTCGGTTTTCCATGCACGATGAGCGGGTAGAGATAAGAAGAGGGTCCAAATTCCAGAACCGCCGCAGTCAGCAACCCGGTGATACCGCCGCAGAGCACGACCGCGCTCAGCCAGGATTTTCCCAGGCCCATGGCGTCATCCATCCCGTGGATCGGGAACGGCGAATGCACATCCCAGCGCTTGAAACCGGCGTCGCGCACCTGCTTGGCCGCCTCGTAAAGCGAGGAAGCGCTCGGGTATTCCGCCGCGATCCCGTAAACACGATTTCCGCTCGGCGTGATCATGTGCGCTCCATTCCTCCGGCTTGCACGGTATGATGTTCCTCCGGCGTGGCGTGATGCGGATCAGCCTCCGGCAGGACAATTTTCACTTCCGACATCGCGATCATGGGCAGGAAGCGGATGAAGAGCAGGAAGAGGGAAAGGAAAATCCCAAAGGTCCCGACAAAGGTCCAGATATCGACCCAGGTCGGGGTGAAATACCCCCAGGAAGACGGGAGAAAGTCGCGATGCAGACCGCCGACGATGATGATGAAACGCTCAAACCACATGCCGGCGTTGACGCACATGCAAACGAAGTAGACCACGAAGATGTTGTGCCGGCACCACTTCGACCAGAAGAGTTGCGGCGCCAGCGTGTTGCAAAAGAGCATGCCGACCCACCAATACCACCAGTAGGGACCGAAAATGCGGTTATAGAAGGCGAATTTTTCGTACTCGTTGCCGCTATACCAGGCGATGAAAAACTCCATCGCGTAGGCGTAGGCCACGATCGAACCGGTAAGCAGGATGACCTTCGCCATCTTGTCGATGTGCTGCGGGGTGATGATGTCCTGCAGTTTAAAAATGGCCCGGGCCGGAATCATGAGGGTCAAGACCATGGCGAACCCACCGAAGATGGCGCCAGCGACGAAGTAGGGCGGGAAAATGGTGGTGTGCCAGGTCGGGATAACGGAAGTGGCGAAATCGAAGGAGACGACACTATGGACCGACAAAACGAGCGGCGTGGAAAGGCCAGCCAGGAGCAGGTAAGCCATTTCGTAATGGCGCCAGTTGCGGTTCGAACCGCGCCAGCCCAAGGCGAAGATGCCGTAGAGGAACTTCTTGATCTTGGTCGTCGAGCGATCGCGCAAGGTGCCGAGATCGGGAATCAAACCGGTGTACCAAAAGAGGACCGAGACCGAGAAATAAGTCGAGACTGCAAACACGTCCCAGAGCAGCGGGCTGCGGAAGTTGGGCCAGATCGCGTACTGGTTGGGAACCGGGGCCAGGAACCACGCCATCCAGACACGGCCGACGTGGATGCCGGGGAAAATCGCGGCGCAGATAACGGCGAAGAGCGTCATCGCTTCGGCCGAACGGTTGATCGAGGTGCGCCATTTCTGCCGCAAGAGGAACAAAATGGCGGAGATGAGGGTGCCGGCGTGACCGATACCGATCCAGAAGACGAAGTTGGTGATGTCCCAGGCCCAGCCGACCGGTGAGTTCAGGCCCCAGGTGCCGACGCCGGTCGAGATTTGATACCCGATGCAGGTGAGACCAAAGAGGGCGATTGCGGTGGTGATGGCAAAGGCGACCCACCACCAGCGCGGAGTCGGATTTTCAACCGCGCCGGAAATCCGATTGGTCACCCAATCGAAATTGCGCTTGTTCAGGACAAGCGGAACGCGCGCCAGCGGCGGCGTGACTGCAGCGGAAGCTTCCCCTGCAATGACATCGGGTGCGGTGGTCGGTGCGCCATCCATCACGGATTACCTCCCGGGCTGTTGTGAGCTCCTGGCTGCGGGGCGGGCTTCCGCGGCTGAGTCTCCGGCCCGCCCAGCTCATGGCCCTCGACCGCATTTTCCGCTTCATGACCCAGACTCGCCACCGCGATGTTGCCGGCATCCGGCATCTTCGGGTTGGGATTGCGGATCCGGGCCAAATAGCTTGTCCGCGTCTTCACATTCAGGTATTCGAGCAGCCGATAATTTCGGTTCTGCGCCTTCACCTGGGAGACCCGCGATTCCGGGTCGACAATATCGCCAAAAACAATCGCCTCGCTCGGGCAAGCCTGTGCGCAGGCGGTGGTAAAAGAATCCCGCGCGATGAGCGTTTTATCGGAAGCACCGGCCCGAACTTGCGCGGCAATTTTCGCTTCTTCGATTCGCTGCACGCAGTAGGTGCACTTCTCCATCACCCCGCGCATCCGCACCGTCACATTGGGATTTTTTTGCAGCTTGATTGTCTCGGCGGTCGTCTTCTCGGTCAGCGGCCCGAGGTATTCCTGATAGACAGAGACGCCACCGATCTTGGTCTTGCCGACTGGCCGCTGGTTGTAATCGAAATAATTAAACCGGCGGACCTTGAAGGGGCAGTTATTCGCGCAATACCGGGTGCCGATGCAGCGATTGTAAACCATCACGTTCAAACCGCTCTCGCTGTGGATGGTCGCATTGACTGGGCAGACCGTCTCGCAGGGTGCGTTTTCACAGTGCTGACACATCATTGGCTCGTGCACCAGCTCTGGATTCTCCGGCCATTCGCCGTGATCCTGGTTAAACGGTTTGGCGCTGGCGTAATAGCGATCGATCCGAATCCAGTGCATGACGCGGCCGTGCGCGACCTGCAGCTTGCCCACGATTGGGATGTTGTTTTCCGCCTGGCAGGCCACGACACAGGCGCTGCAACCGGTGCAGGTGTTCAGATCAACCGTCATCCCCCACTGCTGCGGGGCGTTTAGCTTCGGATGATTGTAGATCGTGGGCAGCTGCTTGGGTAACTCTTCGTCGCCGGCAATCTTGGTCACGAACTCCTCGTCCTCGCGATAATGGGCCAGAGTCGCCTCCCTCACCAGTCCGCGGCCTTCGATCGAGAAATGTTCCTGGGTGGTGGAAAGGGCGTAGTGCCCGGGCACTTTCTTCACCGTCACACTGCCGACGGCTTTCTGGTCGGCGACGATAAAGTGCGGATTCGAACTGGAGCGCAGGAGATAGCCATTGAAGCCGGCTTCTTCGCCGACGGGGCCGGTGTGTTTGCGGCCGTAGCCGAGCGGAATGGTGATCGAATGGTCGGCGTGTCCCGGGACGATCAAAGCTGCGATCACGAGCTGGCGCTTGATCGGCTGACGCGGCGCGGGCGTGGGCCCGGCGGGTTGACCCGGTTTGGGTGCGGGCGGCGCTTTCGGCGTCGGCTCCGCGACCGTGATCTCGATCAGATCGCCGTCTTTCACTCCGAGATGGCGGGCATAGGCCGGACTCATCATGGCCGCGTTATCCCAAGTCAGCTTGGTGACCGGGTCGGGCATTTCCTGGAGCCAGCCGTTATTGATGTAACGGCCGTCGTCCACCGAGTAACTCGCCACCAGCACGATCTCGGGCGAGTCCTTGGTCGGCGGCGGCATTTCGTTCGTCCAAAGAGTGTGGGCGACGCCGCCGGCGGTGTTGCCGTTGAATTTCGGCGGGTTGTCCTTCGGCGCTAGATGGGAGGCGAAGCCATCGTGCAAAAACTTGTTCCAAGCGGTCTCGAAATCTCCCGGCGGCGCAGTCTGCCGGAAGGTTTCCTGGATCAGCTGAGGTCCATCGACCTTGGGCTGGCCGAGGATCATCTGCATCATGTCGAGCTCGGAGAGGCCGCCAAAGAGCGGCAAAATGAGCGGCTGAATCGCGACGTAAGCTGCGTTCGGCGTCAGCGCGTCGCCCCAGGTCTCGAGATAATGCGCAGCCGGCACATGCCAGTGGCTCAGCGCGGAGGTGCCATCCTCAAATTGCCCCAGCCTCACCACATCCGGCACGCGCTTCTGCAACTCGGGCCAATCGACCGGCGCCTTGGTCTTGCGGTCGAGCGTGATTGAGCGGGGCGCGTTATAAACTGGATCGCCGCCGAAGATGAAAAGCTGTTGCACCCGGCCGGCATCGATATCGGCCGCCAACTGCAGGATGCTGCTGGTGCGCGAGGTCGGCGGGAGCGCGCGCAGGAGCATGGTCGTGCCGATGTTTTTCAACGCCGAATTAATCGCGTAGACCATCAACTGCACCACGACCGGCTGGTGCGGTCCGGCCACGACCAGGCTCGCGCCCGGCTTCGACATCAGATCGGCCGCCGCTTCATCCAGCCAGCGCTGGTCGTATTTGGCCGTCTTGGTCGGCTTCTTCAGAGTGATCAGGACGGAAGAGAGCCCCGGGTCCTTGGTCGCGCCCGCGATCTTGCTCGCCAGCGCGTGGGTGATGGCTGGGATCTGGCTGGCCGGGAAGCGGAGCCGATGATCGGCCATTGCACCGGTGATGGTGAAATGATTTTCCACCACATAGAGGCGATTCATCGAATCCTTCGCCTCGCGCACCCGGCGGCGCGAAGTGAAGCCGCGCACCGCCGTCAAATCGCCTTCGCCGCAATTGAGGAAATCGCTGTCGAGAGAAAGGACGACGTCGGCCTTATCGAACTGCGGGATGAGCCGGGTGTTGTCGCCAAATCCAATCTGAGTGGAGAAATGCTGCGCCTCGCTCATGAGCGGGTCGTAAACGCACCAGCGCATGCGCGGGAATTGCTTCTCCAGCTCCTTGCGCAGGCGTTCGCGGCTCGGCGAATGGGTTTCCTCGACCAGAAAGGCGAGGCCGGCGCCGCCGTTCGCGGCCATCTTCGGGCGCAGCTCACCCAGATATCTCTCAAACGCGGCCTGGTCGGAGAGCTTTTTGTTGGCGACGAAACGCTGCGAGCGCGAGGGATCGTAAAGATCGAGCACGGAAGCCTGGGCGAAAGCGTCAGTCGCACCATTGCTGTCGGCGTGGTTCGGGTTGCCCTCGATCTTAATCGGACGGCCATCGACCGTGCTCACGACCAGCGGCATGGCGCCGTAACGCCGCGGCATCGCGGTCGCGTAATAAAGCGGCTTGCCCGGAATGACCCACTCGGCGCTCTTGGTGAACGGCACCAGATGCATCTCCGGCTTGCGGCAACTGCTCAGGCCAAACCCGGCCAAAGCCATCGAGGCGCCCATCAGCTTCAGGAAACTGCGACGCGAAACCTCGTCCGCCTCCATTTCCTGGGCGCCGGCGGGAAATTCGCGCTCCAGCCAGCCACGGAATTCCGGCGTATCGGCCAGCTCCCCGAGGCTGCGCCAGTATTGCTTCCCGGTGGCGGCGGGCGCGGGATGTTGCAGAATGCGTTTCATCGGTGGCACCCCTGGCAATTAGTGGGCGGATTGATATCCCAGCGTTGTTTCAAAGTCAGTCCGATCTCTTCCTGGGTCAGGTGTTTCTTCTTCGACCAATCCTCCGTCACCCCCTGCGGCTTGCCGTATTTTGCGACAAAGGCAGCCGGGTTCACATCGGCCGGTTTCCAATCCAGATTTGTGATCTGATCTTCCGGGCGGAGGAAATTCTCGGGCGCGCGATGGCATTCCAGGCACCAGGCCATGCTCAGCGGCTTGGCGTCGTAAACGACCGACATGTGATTGACCGGCCCGTGGCAGCTGTAGCAGCTGATCCCGCGGTTCACGTGCGCGGCGTGGTTGTAATAAACGTAATCCGGGGTGCGATGAATCTGCACCCACGGCACCGGCTGACCAGTAGTCCAGCTCGAGCGCACCGGCTCCAGCTTCGGATTCTCTTTCTGCACTTGGGTGTGGCAATTCATGCAAACCTGCGTGTCAGGCACGTTGGAATGGGCCGCGACTTCGACCGCGTTGTGGCAATAGCGGCAGTCCATCCCGAGCTGGGTCACGTGCAGGTCGTGCGGAAACGGGACCGGCTGAATCGGCTGATAACCAACCCGGGTATATTTCGGGGTGTCGTAATACCAGGTCGCGCCGACCAACGCGGTCACGAGCACGATCCCGCAGATCATGATCTTGAGCGGCAGCCAGTTGGTCCAGCGCGGAAAGAAGTTCGCCATAAAAAATCAGCCGAGACTAGACCGGCCCATGAGCAGCCGCCAACTCGTTATAGCGAATTCTGGATGAAAAGGACGTGGCGGCTTCAGAAAATCTTAAAACAGGTTTTGCAGTTCAGTCCCCAAGGACGCGAGGGGGCAATTCTATGAATGGGCGTTTGCTTGGCAAAAGAATTTTTGAACGAAGACGAAAGATTTTCTGTCAAGGGCCCGTTTTGCGAGTGGAAAATTGGCCGGGCCAGGCCACAAAATATGCAAAATGGCTTCCCGCCTACCAATGCCTAACGATAGCCTAACGAAAACCTAACGATAAGGAAAGCGAGTCGTGTCTCTTTGTTTTGTCGGATGAGGAACGGCTCCCTCCGCGAGAAAATGTCAGTCAGAGCGGCACTGGCGACCGCCCCTCCAGCAAAAACGCCCGCCGACATCGGCGGGCGTTTGCAGGTCGAAAAATTTGGCAACAGCCTAACGAGAAGGTTCGTAATCGTCCGGATGCGATTGCACCGGCGGCGCAGCCGGAGCTGGCGCCTGTTCGTCCAGCGGACGGGAATCACCCATCGGACGAGCGTCGTCGTCGTGCCGGCGTTCCCGGCGCGGTCCGCGACCACCCCCACCACCGCCGCGGCGATCGCCCCGATCACCACCGCGATCGCGCCGGCCACCGCCATCTCCGCTCCGGCCACGCGGTTCGCGGTCGCCGCCACCGCCACCGCCGCTCGGCGGAACGATGGTTTCGGCTTCGCCGCGATCCTTCATCGCTGCCTTGCGTGAGAGCTTGACCCGGCCTTTGTCGTCGATCCCGATGCATTTCACCCACATCATCTCGCCCACCTTGGCCACGTCTTCGGTCCGGTTGACCCGGAAATCGGCCAGCTCGGAGATGTGCACGAGGCCATCTTTACCCGGGAAAACTTCGACGAAGGCGCCGAATTCTTTGATTGAGACGGTGCGGCCGTGATAGATCTCGCCGATCTCCATCTCTTTGGTCATGCCGCCGATAATTTCCTTGGCCCGAGCCATCGATTCGCCGCTGGTGGCGTAGATGTGGACGGAGCCGTCGTCCTCGATGTTAATCTCCGCTCCGGTCTCGGCCACGATGCCCTTGATCGTCTTGCCGCCCGGTCCGATGAGCGCGCCGATCTTCTCCGGATTGATTTTGATCGTCTCGATGCGCGGCGCGTATTTGCTCAGCGATTCGCGCGGCTTGTCCAGCGCTTCGGCCATGAAACCGAGGATCTTGGTCCGCGCTTCTTTGGCCCGATGGATCGCTTCGCCCAGAATCTTGTGGCTCACGCCGGGCAGCTTGAGATCGAGCTGGAAACCGGTCACGCCGTCTTTGGTGCCGCAGAGTTTAAAATCCATGTCGCCGAAATGATCCTCGGAACCGATGATATCGGTCAGCAGGTTGTAGCGCTTCATGTTGCCCTGCTCGTCCTTCTCGCTCACCAGTCCGACGGAAATGCCCGCGACCGGGGTCTTGATCGGAACGCCGGCATCCATCAACGCCAGCATGCCGGAGCAGACGCTGGCCATCGAGGTGGAGCCGTTCGATTCCATCACTTCGCTCACGATGCGGATGGCATAACGGAAATCTTCCTGGCTCGGCACCACCGGTTCGACCGAACGCTCGGCCAGGGCGCCGTGACCAATCTCGCGCCGGCTGGCTCCACCGAAGCGGCCCGTTTCACCGACGCTGAAAGGCGGGAAATTATAATGGAGCAGGAAGCTCTTGGAGTTCTCGCCGCCGCCGTAGGCGTCGATGCTCTGGGCTTCTTCGATCGGCGCCAGCGTGGCCAGAGCCATAGCCTGGGTTTCGCCGCGTTGGAAAATGGCCGAGCCATGCGCGCGCGGCAGCACGCCGACTTCGCAGGTGATCTTGCGCAGGTCGTCGTAGCCGCGGCCGTCGACCCGCTTCTGCTTGTCGAGGATATTGCTCCGGAACGACTTTTTCTGGATGTAATCGAAGGCCTGGTTGATCGAAAACTTGTCGGCCTCCGGAAATTTCTCCAGCACGGCCGCCTTCACTTCGTCGCGCAGACCGTTCACTGCTTTGCTCCGCGCCACTTTGCCGTCGGTGTAGAGCGCGCCTTCGATGCGGTCGCCCGCCACGCGATCGGCGATCTCGAGCATCTCGGGGTTCACTTCCAAGAGCGGCATCTCGCGTTTCGGCTTGCCGACCTGCGCCGCCAGTTCCTTTTGGATGCGGATCATTTCCTGCGCGAAACCGTGCGCGAACTCGAGCGACTTGATGAACTCCTCTTCCGGCAGTTCGTCGGCCGCGCCTTCGATCATGATGACGTCGTTCTCGGTCCCGACATAAACCAGATCGAGATCGCTCTGCTCGCGCTCACTGTGGGTCGGGTTGGCGATGAATTCGCCATTAACCCGGCCGACGCGCACCGCCCCGATCGGGCCGGCGAAGGGAATGTCGGAAACGGTCAACGCGGCCGAAGCGCCGTTAATCGCGAGAATGTCGGGATCGTTCTCCCCGTCCGCGCTGAGCAGGATGGAGATGATCTGGGTGTCGTAAAGGTAACCGGGCGGGAAGAGCGGACGGAGCGGACGATCGGTCATGCGCGAAGTGAGCGTTTCTTTTTCGCTCGGGCGCCCTTCGCGCTTGAAATAGCCGCCGGGGAATTTCCCGACCGCGGCCGCCTTTTCCCGGTAATCGACCGTGAGCGGGAACCAATCCTGGCCCTCCTTCAGGGAAGTGGCCGAGACGGCGCTGGTGAGAACGATCGATTCGCCGCAAGAGACGATGACGGAGCCATCGGCCAGCTTGGCAATCTTGCCGGTTTCGATAGTGATTTGCGTGGACCCGATTTGGGCCGTGACCTTGTGTTGCATATGGATTTCCTGGATGTGCGAACTCCAGGCCGGTCACCCTGATTGTAGGTTTTAACCCCGCAGGCAGACGACGGGACTAAAACCTAAACTCAAGGTGCACTAGCGGCCTGGTCGCCGGTTGTGTTCTTGTTCCGCCAATGGCTCGAGCAGCACGCCGGTGAATGCGAGCGACGCCAGAGACTTTTTCCCGCGCTACTTACGCAGGTTCAGCTTCTCGATCACGCTCTTGTAGCGGTCGTTTTTCGACCGGCTGAGGTAATCGAGCAAGCTGCGGCGCGTGGCGACCATCTTGAGGAGGCCACGGCGCGAGGAGTGATCTTTGGCGTGACTCTTCAGGTGTTCGGTGAGCTGCGCGATCCGGGCAGTAAGGAGTGCGACCTGCACATCCGCGCTGCCGGTGTCTTTTTCGTGGAGCTGGAACTCCTTCATATCCTTCGTGTCACTGCTTTCTGCCATAAACGAAGGCCCAGTGTAGATGATGTTTGCCGAAGCGCAAGTGACGGCGGTGCCCGCATTTCTCCACCGCATCACCACGGCTGACGCTCTCTTCCGCCGCCGAATATTTTGGCGGTGATGATTCGGATTGCTTTCTTACCGATCGACCTCTCCTCTGCTGCGACTCTTGCCGGTCCCGAATGGTCGGACCGATGTCCTTGCGACTCCAGCCTTGGGAACCAAGAATCTGAGCTATGAAGATATCCAAGATTCTCTGTCTGCTTCCGATCGCGACATCGCTCGCAGCCTACTCCGCCCACGCCCAGGATCAGCGGCCTAATCACCGGGAGATCACGATCTGGATTCCGGCTAAGGCAGGCACCTTGCTCGGAGCGGGTTACACCAGCTCCTATCTCACCGACATCCGCTCAAAAACGCTGCGACATGAAGAGCCCAAGCTTCGGCGAGCCATCGACGGACTCGACGATCTTGGGATGCGGCCGATTCGCGGCTACGGTCTGCTGCCGGCCGCGGTGGCATGGCAGACCGAAGTGCCGATTCACACTCTGGTTGAGCAGCAAGCCCAGACCGGACTCAGCTACGGCGAGCTTCTGATGGCGAACGCATTGGCGAGCAAAAGTGGGCGAAGCTTCAACAGTGTTATCGTGGAGCGAGCGAACACGAAAAGCTGGGGCGACCTGGCGGAACAACTCGGCGTCGATCCCACCCTCGTCGTGGCCAAGGCCAACATCGCGGCCCAGCGGATTCGCGACGTCGAGCTGCGTTTCCGGCATAAGCCGCAACAGGCCGATTCCGGCGTCAGCTATACCGGCACCAATCAGCATCTGAGCGCTTCGGCCCGTCTGCGCTGAGCGATCGGCCGCGGGCGGTTACATCCGCCCGCGGCGCTGGTAAAAGTGGTAACGCTCGATGATCGACCCGACGTATTTCTTCGTCCCGGGGAAGTCGATGTTGTTCTGGAAAGCGCGGGCCGAGATCGGCTGCGCACCGTCACCACCCGCCCAGCGCTGCGCCCGGCTGGCCCCGGCATTGTATTCGGCCAGGGCAAACGGGATCGGGTCGCCCGTTTTCTCCCAGTGCAGCAGGGCCCGGCGCAGATACCAGCCGCCCGCTTCCAGGTTGATCTTCGGGTCGAATAATTCCTCCACCTGAAAATTCTCGATCTTCTTCTCCTGCGCCCAATCGCGCGCCGCGATCTCGCTCACCTGCATCAGGCCGCGTTCGCCTGCCCCGCCCAGCTTCTGCGGGTCGAACCGGCTCTCCCGCCAGACCACCGCCTTGACCAGCATCGGATCGAGCGCGTTGGCTGAGGCAACCGCCCGAATAAGCGGATCGTATTGCTGGAAACGGGCCGGGCTCAGCCATTCGAAGACGGTGTAAAACGGATCGCCCGAGCGCAGAGCGAGAAAACCGATTCCGACCGCCGCGGCCAGGAGCAGGCAGATGATGAACTTGAAAAGAAAACGAATCATTTGCCTAACGACCGCAGCGCGCCGCGACCAGATCACTGGATAAGTTGCCCGGCGCGCGCAAAGTCACGGCCAGAACCAACTCACGCGCCGAGGGCGTGAGCAATCAAAATGTCCGCCTACGTCCGAGTCATCATCGACCGCTCCATCCGGCGCGAGCTGGATTACCGCGTCCCTGAGGCGATGGACGGCAAAGTCGTGGTCGGCTCCCGCGTCCGCGTCCCTTTTCGCGAGAAAACGCTTCTCGCCACTGTCGTCGCCACCCTCGAGGAAAGCCCGGCCGCCGGGATCAAGCCGATCGCGGCATTGGTCGGCGAAAAACCGGTCCTGAGCCCGCGCCTGATCGAGCTGGCGCGCTGGATGGCGAACTATTACTGCTGCCCGATCGAGACCGTCATGCGCAGCCTCCTCCCCCAGGTCATCCGCAAAGCGGAGGTCGGCTGGAAGAAACAGCTCTTCGTTAGTCCAGCCCAGCGCCCGACCGCCGAAGAGCTGGAGAAACTGCGCAAACGCGCCCCGCGCCAGGGCGAGCTCCTCGAAACCATTGTGCAACTGACCGCGCCGATCCCGGCAGCCGATCTCCTGCGCCAGACCTCGCTCGACAACGCCACCCTCCGCGCACTGGTCAAACGCGGCTATGCCGAACTGCGCGAGCAGGCCGTCGCCCGCGACCCGCACGCGCGCGAGGAGTTCATCGCCGATGTCGATCTGACCATGAACGAAGAGCAACTGACCGCGCTCAAATTGATCGAGACCGCGCTGGCAAATCCCGACACCCACCCGCCCATCCTCCTCCACGGCGTCACCGGCAGCGGCAAAACCGAGGTTTACCTGCAAGCCATCCGCGCCACCCTGGCCCGGGGCAAGACCGCCATCGTCCTCGTGCCGGAAATTTCTCTCACTCCACAAACGGTCGAGCGTTTCAAAAGCCGTTTCTCCACCCAACCCGACGCTGTCGCCGTCCTCCACAGCCACCTCTCGGAAGGCGAGCGCCACGACGAATGGCACAAACTCCACAGCGGCCGCGCCAGGATCGTCATCGGCGCCCGCAGCGCCGTCTTCGCCCCGCTCGAAAACCTGGGCCTCATCGTGGTCGATGAAGAACACGAGACCTCCTACAAACAGGAAGAAGCCCCCCGCTACCAGGCCCGCGATGTCGCCGTGGTGAGGGCGAAGCTCGAGCAATGCGCCATCGTCCTCGGCACCGCCACTCCGTCCCTCGAGAGCTACCATAACGCCCGCACCGGCAAATACCTCCTCAGCCAGCTCACCCAGCGGGTCGACCAAAATAAGATGCCGCTTATTCGCGTGGTCGATCTGCGCATGGAACGCCGCAAAGAAAAAGCCGCTGCCATTCTCTCCGAGAAACTCCGCACCGCCATCGCCGCCCGCCTCGAGAAAAAAGAGCAGACCATCCTCTTCCTCAACCGGCGCGGCTTCTCCACCTCGCTCCTTTGCAGCTCGTGCGGGAAAGCGCGCGAATGCCCCAATTGCAGCGTCGCCCTCACTTTCCATCGCAGTAACGCCCGGCTTAGTTGCCACCTCTGCGGCCACAGCGCCGCCGTGCCGAAGCGCTGTCCCGAGTGCCACGAAGACGCGCTCATCTACGCCGGCTTCGGGACCGAGAAAGTCGAGGCCAACGTCTCCGCCATCTTCCCCCAGGCCGTCGTCCGCCGGATGGATGCCGATTCCATGACCCGCAAAGACGCCTATCGCGAAACCCTCCTCGCCTTTCGTAGCGGCAAGATCGACATCCTGGTCGGCACCCAGATGATCGCCAAAGGCCTTCATTTCCCTAACGTCACCCTGGTCGGCATCATCAACGCCGATCTCGCCCTCCACCTGCCCGATTTCCGGGCCGGCGAACGCACCTTCCAGCTCCTCACCCAGGTCGCGGGAAGAGCCGGCCGCGGCGAAGAGCCGGGCGAAGTCTTCGTCCAGACCTACACCCCCTTTAGCCCCAGCATCCAATTCGCTCGCCACCACGATTTCGCCGGCTACTTCGAGCAGGAGCTCGAGTTCCGCGAACGTTGCGATTTCCCGCCCTTTCATCATGCCGTCCTCCTTACCGTCCGCTCCGAGCACGAAGCCCGCGGCAGTTTTTCCGCCGACACTCTTTTCCGCCGCCTCAAGGAAGCGCTCCCGGAAGAATATCATCTCGGCGACCCGGCCCCGGCGCCCTTGGAAAAGCTGCAAGGCAGCTACCGCTTCCATATCCTCATCCGAGGCGCCGCTATCATGCGCCTGAGCCGCCTCATCCGCGAGACCCTCGACAAACTCCCCTTCCCCGAAGACGTCTTTGTAGCGGTGGACGTCGACCCCTACCAACTCCTCTAGGAAATCAGCTCCTCCTCGTCGTCGTCCTACTCCTCGTCCTCGAAATCCCGGAACTTGAACCGCAGAGGACGCCAAGAGCGCAGAGCCAAGTCAGTCCCAAATTCAGTCCTCCCTCCGCGATCTCTGCGCCACTCTTACAGTTAGCGCAGGCATTTCGCTCACCATCGTGACTCATCTCGCAGACAGCGCACAGCGCGATACGAAAGCTGACGCGGAACGAGAACCAGAACCTCTTCCGTAGGAAACTGCCGACATTGACCGATGAGGGCGCGCCTTGATAAGATCGCGGCATGAAACCAACCGCGACCATCGTTCTCACCTGCCTCTTATGCGTCGAAGGAGTTTTTCTCCCACTCCTGCCGGCGCAGGAGCCATCGCGTCCTCTCTCCTCGGTGGAGGAGTTTCCGGTGGGCAAATCCCCTAACTACTTCACCTTCGACGGCGCAAACATCTGGGTCACAAACGGCGGCGATAATACCGTGACTAAGCTGCGGGCGAGCGACGGCGCGCCGCAGGGGACCTTTCGGGTCGGGAATCACCCGCTCTGTCTCGCGTTCGACGGGAGCAATATCTGGTCGACCGATGAGTTTGGCGGCACCATCACTAAGCTGCGAGCCAGCGATGGCGCCTTGCTCGGCACTTTCTCCGGCTTCACTTTTCCGCACCATATCGTGTTTGATGGTTCGAGTATCTGGGTCTCCACCGTCAGCGGAAGCCTGTTTAAGCTGCGGCCAAGTGATGGCACCGTTGAATTGACCGTTCCAGTGGGTAACTCACCCACCGGCCTCACCTTTGATGGCACCTATCTGTGGTTAGCCAATACCGGGGATGACACCGTGAGTAAAATCCAGACCGACGGAAAGGTCGTGGGTACTTACCCGGTGGGAGATAATCCTTACGATCTGGTTTCCGACGGGCGCCGGGTCTGGGTGGTCAACACTAATGACAGTACCGTCACGGCCTTGCGCGCCAGCGATGGTGCCCAGGTGGGCCCGCTAAAGGCGGGTCGTTTCCCGATAGGCATCGCTTACGATGGTATAAACATCTGGGTAGCCAATAACGGCAGCAACACGGTGGGAAGCCGCGCGGCCAGGCATGGCGGCCCGCCGAACCACGTCGTGGTGGGCAGGGCGCCGTGGGGGGTGTTTTATGATGGTTCCAGCATCTGGGTGGCAAACCTGGGCAGTAACACGGTGAGCAAGATCACATGCCCTCTGCCTTAGTGATCGGCGGAGAATAGACTCTCGGATAGGTAGACAAGGCCCGCGGATAGAGGTCAGCTCTTGAATTTGACAGACCAGGAAGCGGCCGGGGCTGCGACGGCCTTCTTTCGGTAGGCAATCAACCCCGGCACCGCAGCCAGAAGAGCGAGGGTTCCGCCCAGGAGGGTGTTGGCCACGCGGTGCAGGGCCACTTCGCCTTCAGGCAGGCCGGCAAAGGCGAGCAGGAAGGCGATGTAGGCGGTAATGCAGATGCTGAAGGCGCCGTAGTTGACCGTGACGACGGAGTAACAGAGCCAGGCGCAGACGACGATGAGCGCAGCCAGGGCCAGCGGTCCGGGACGCAAGCTGGCGGCCAGGAGGGTGGCGAGCCCGGCGCCGAGGATGGTGCCGATGACGCGGGCGAGTCCGCGGGTGAGCGTTTCCCGAAAATCGGTGCGCAAGACGAGGAGTGCGGTCATGGGCGCCCAGTATCCGTTAGGCAAATCCAGCCGCCGGGCGCAGAAGGCGGCCAGGCCGAGGGTGAGGGCAAGCTGGAGGGCGTAGCGAAAAGGGATCGCATCGAGGCCGAGATTCGCGCGCAAGGTCCGGACCGCGGGCCGGATTCCCTCGAAGGAATCTTCGTAGGCCGCCAGCGGCCGATACCAAGAGGTGAAGCGGCGAAAGAGGAGCACGATAAACATCTGGAGCAATCCGCCCCCGACGACGAGGAGAGCGCGGCCGAGAGCGTTGCCGAGGCCGGTGGGATAGGCCGTAGCGACGAGGCCGGCGATGCCGCATTGCAGCACGATCCAGGTGACGCCCGGGCCGAGGGCGGTGAGCAGGCCGTAGGTGAGCCCGATCATGATGGCATTGAGGACGAGGCCGACGGTGGTGTGCGGAATGAGGGAGCCCACCGCGGCCGCGAGCCCCATCCCGAGGCTGGCCCAAAGGAGCGGGAGTTCGCGCGAGCTGCCCAGGGTTTGAAAGGCACCAAACCCGACCGACATGGCGCCAAAGGCTCCGACCAGCCCCCAAACCGGACGGCCAAACGACGCCCCGGCCGCGAGAGCAAGGGCGACGGCGAGGATGCAGGGCAGCGACGCGGTGGCGCGAAGGGCGCCAAGGTCGAGTCGGATCGTGTCGTGGACGACGTGCTTGAACATCGAGAGGGATTCGCACGCGCGGCCGGATTACGCGTCATTACCCGCGAGGGATCGGCCGGGCTCACGAGCGGCCGCCTCTCAGGAAGCTATCCAGTCGAAAACTGGGCACGCAACTCCGGCGGCACCCGTTTCGGTCGCAGGTTCTCCGGATCGACCGGACACCAAAGGGTGCGCGCCTGGACCAGGAGTTGGCCATCGGCCGCGCGCACGATCTCGGTGAAGCGCTCAAAGGTAAGCCGGGTCGCTTTCCCCACCCAAGTGCGGAGGAGGATCTGGTCGCCCGCCCGGGCCGGCTTTTTGTAATCGATCTCGTGCCGCACCACCACCCAGACAATCGCCGCCTGATGCTCGGCCGCCACCACCGCCTCCCAATGCGCGATCGCCACCTCCTGCACCCAGCGCAGGTAGACGGTGTTATTCACGTGGCCCAACCCATCGATGTCGTTAGGCGCGACCGTCACCTTCAGCTCATGCGCGCTGTTCGCCTCGACCATACAAGTCACATCCGCCATGGCTCAATGCTAGTCCGCTGCTCGCGTCAGTCATCCCTAAAACCCGGGCCGAAATGGGACGACCGCGACGTCTCCGTATCGACTGAATCGCCTCTTATTGTCCCGCCTTCGCCTGCTCGAAACGCTGCCGGGCCGCAATGGTCTGCGGATGTTCCGCCCCGAGGCGGCCTACGAGCTCCTGGTGCGCGGAGCGGAGCAGCGGTTCGGCCTGAGCGAAATTTCCCTGGGCAAGGAGACATTCGCCGAGCGCGCCTTCCAGATTTCCGATCAGGAGCAGGCGCGAGGGCGGGACCTTTTCCCCCTCCTCCAAGGCGGCTCGCAGCAGAGGCTCCGCTTCCGCCGCTCGGTGCGAGCGGGTCAGTGACAGACCAAGCACCGCTTTGGCCAGGACGATCTCCGGATTCTCCTTCGGATAAACCTGACCGACCGTCGCGAGGCAGCGCTCCAGCCTCGGGATGGCGGCGCCGTAATCCTGCCTAACGAAGTCAATCAACGCCAATCGGCCGAGAAGAGCACCGTAGGTCGGGTTATCCTGTCCGATACTTTTTTGCGCAAACTGATCGCCTTCATTCAAGAGCGCGGCGGCTTGGTCGATCTTCCCTTCGGCAAAGAGCAGCTCGGAAAGGTCGGCCATGGGGTCGAGGAAAGTCAGTTGCCGTGGGGTGAGCTGACGATGAATGGCCAGCGACTCGCGGTAGGCCAGCTTGGCCCCTTCCCGATCGCCCAACGCAGCCCGCAGCACGCCGGTGGTTTGGAGCGCGTCAGCCACTTCGACGCTCTTCTCGCCGTACTTCTGGCGGCTCGAAGAAAGTGCCTCCGCCACCAGCGGGGCGGCTTCCGGGGCTCGGTGGGTATTGATCAAAACGATGCCCAGGGCTTGGAGGGTGCGAACGAATTCCGTCGGGTTCGCCGGGGGCCCGCGCCGCTGCACGGCCAGGGCCTGACGCAGGAGCGGCTCGGCTTCCTGGTAGCGACGAAAGATCTGCAGGGCGCGGCCGACGAAGGCCATCACTTCCGCCGTGGCCGGGTGAGCATCGCCAAACAGCCGGCGATCGATCTCAAGCGCGGCGCGGGCGTGGCGTTCGGCCGGGCCGGCGGCGCGGAGCTGGGCGTAGGCGCGCGCCACGGTGAGGTGAGCCTGCGCGAGCAAAGCCGGCTCGCCGCCGAGTTCCTGGTCGAGCCGTTTCGCAGCCGCATCAAGCACTTGCACCACTTTCACGTCGCGCCCCATCGCGTCGGGATTGGCGCTGCTGAGAAGACTTTGCAGAAATTGATTCAGCCGCTGCGCCGTGGCTTGCGCAGTGCGAGCTCGGTCGCG
This sequence comes from Chthoniobacterales bacterium, assembly GCA_965217735.1. Classification (GTDB taxonomy): domain Bacteria; phylum Verrucomicrobiota; class Verrucomicrobiia; order Chthoniobacterales; family UBA10450; genus Palsa-1392. Next base: position 85,859 of record CBDCJE010000001.1, read on the forward strand.
CTCTTCGCGCGCGATTTGGCCCTGGCGCATGACTAACGCCATGCCCGCGAGCACGGTCAGCGCCAGCAACGCCGCCGCCGTCACCGCTATCTTGTTCCGGCGAACGAACTTGCTCGCCCGGTAGCGCGCGGAATCCTTATGCGCCAGAACTGGCCGTCCCTCCAGATAGCGCCGGAGGTCTTCGGAGAATTCCGTGACCGAGGCATAGCGGCGTTCCGGTTCCTTGCGCAAGGCCATCAAGATGATGTTGTCGAGATCACCGCGCAGGGAATGCGGAACGCGAGTTCCAGAAGGCGGATTGTTCTTCAAGACAGCGCTGGGAAGCCTCGGCTCCTGCTCGGTGATGGCGCGCGGGATTTCCTCCGCTCTCCGCGAGGTGAGGCGATAGGGCTTTTGCCCGGTCAGCAGCTCGTAAAGAATCACCCCTAACGAGTAAATGTCGCTGCTGGTCGTAATCCGCCCGCCTTTCACCTGCTCGGGGCTGGCATATTCCGGAGTCATGATGCGCAGGGACGGGGCGGTCAGGGTGAAGTCGTTCGCATCCTGGGTCAGGAGCTTGGCAATGCCAAAGTCAAGGAGCTTGGGCACTCCCGCCGTGATCAGGATGTTGGAGGGCTTGAGATCGCGATGGATGACCAGATTTTGGTGGGCATAAGTGACCGCCTGGCAAACCTCCCGGAAAAGATGCAGCCGCTCGGTCATGTCCAACTCTTCTGCTGCGCAGAAATTCGTCAGCGTCTTCCCCTCGATGTATTCCATCACGAAGTAAGGCAGCCCGCTCCCGGTCGTGCCGCCGTCGAGCAGACGGGCGATATGCGGATGATCGAGCTGGGCCAGAATCTGGCGCTCATTGCGGAAGCGGCGCAGGATATCGTCCGTGTCGAGCCCGCGCCTAACGATCTTAACCGCCACTTGTTTGCGGTAAGCGTCGTCGGCTCGTTCCGCCAGATAGACAGCGCCAAGTCCGCCCCGGCCAATCTCGCGCAAAATCCGATAAGGGCCGAGAAGCTGTCCCGCCATCTCCTCTTCCGGCGGGAGGTTGGAGAGCAGCTCTTCGGGCGCGAGCGGTGGCCGCTCGATAAAATCATCCTCCTGCGCATCGGCTTCGAGCAACGAGTCGATTTCCTGGCGCAGGGGGACGTCGTTCCCGCATTTATCAGCCAGAAAACTGGCTCGCTCCGCCGGCGCAAGATCGGCTGCTTCGGTGAAAAGCTCCTTGATTTGCGCCCAGCGCTGCGGCGACTGCGCCATCAGACCTTTTCGGCAAAGACTTCGCGCCGTAACCAGGCCCGGGCCATTCGCCATTCCCGCTTCACCGTGCGCGGTGAAATCTCGAGCGACTGCGCAATTTCTTCGTTCGTTAGGCCGCCAAAAAAGCGCAATTCGACCACCTGGCTTTGCCGGGCATCGAGCCGGGCCAGGTCCTGCAGGGCGTCGTCGAGCGCAATCAGATCCACGTCCCGCGTTTGCCGGGGCGACATCTCAACGTCGTCGAACTGGAGCGCAACCTCACCGCCGCCTCGTTTCCCGGCCCGACGGCGGCGGGCGTGATCGACTAAAATGCGCCGCATGACTTGCGCGGCGATGCCGAAAAAGTGATTTCGATTTTGATAACTGGTGACGGTTTGATCGACCAGGCGGAGATAGGCTTCGTGGACCAGGCTCGTCGGCTGCAAAGTGTGATCGCTGCGCTCGCGCTGCAGATATCCGCGGGCCAGCCGGCGCAGTTCGTCGTAAACCAGCGGCATGAGCCGCCCGGGAGCTTCCGCATCGCCCTGGCCCCAATCGACCAGCAATCTGGTCGCCTCTTGGCGCGGAACAGTTGGAATCATGATGCGAGTTTTATCCGCCAAAGCTTCGCCGGGCACGAAGAAGATTGTATGCACCAATAAGAAGAATGAACAAGGGTAATCATGGCGCCCGCGATCAATTTGGGAATGACCTTTTCCGGAGCCAGGTTCCGCCTTTCTCCCATCGAGCTTTCCTTTCTTCTTAAGGAAAAGCGTCCGTCTCGGTTTTCGCTAGCCGGTTATTTCACGCGGGTCCGCCTTCCTGAGAAAGGGTAACTACCCGGTCGAAGAAACAAGCCCGTCGTCAATCGACATAGGCCTCTCTTTCCTTAGCGATATTCGCGAGCACTTCATTTTCAGAACCGGCCAGCGCGCTTATCTTCGCAAACCCCTCAACCACCGCGACGATCGCTCCTTTCTCGTGGAAGCCTGCGCGGCGAGGCGATAGACGTTCGACAAGTCCCAATGATAGATGGCGTTCGCCGGATTCTTCCTTATAACTTCCTGCAGAGTTTCCTGAATCGTATCTAACTCGGCGATTGCCTATTGAATCGCTCCACCCCAATCGACGCTTCTGCCTTACTCGTGCGGTAGATGGCACGATTTCGCTTATGCTCTCCGCTCTCGAGATATTTATTCACCAACCGATCATCAACTTCACTACCCTGCCGGGCGATAACACTGGCTCCACCGCCATCGTGCGAGGTGCCGACGGGGGCACTGGCATCGGCTTGGTCGAAATATACGATCTTGATGCTTGGGAAGACTCTCAATTGGGCATATCGCTACCCGCGGCCTGGTCCAAACCGACTACGACGTCATGATCGGGGGCATCATCCTCGGAGGCGAGAGCGGCAGCGCGACCATTTTGGTGCGCGCTCTGGGTCCTTCCCTTCCGCTGGGCCCTGGGGTCAAGCTGGCCGATCCGATGGTGGAATTGCGGAACGTAAATGGCGCTGTCGTGAGCAGCAACGACGACTGGCCAGATAGCCCGCAGATGATGGAGATTGGGGACACCGGAATTCCCCCGACCAATCCTAAGGAGGCTGCTTTGTTCGAGATCCTGGGTCCCGGCGCCTACACCGCCATTGTCTTCGGCCAGGCCGGCGGGACCGGTGTGGGCTTAGTTGAAGTCTATCGATTACAACAGTAACTCTGGCGCACGACACTGGCTTACTCGACGACAACGCCCTTCCAAAAAGCGACCCGGTCCCTGATGTTAGCGGCCGCTTCTTTGGGCTCGGGATAATACCAGGCAGCGCCGGCGTTGACCGCGCCGTCGACCGCGATGTCGTAGTAGCTGGCCTCGCCTTTCCAGGGGCAATGGGTGTGCCGATCGCTCTCTTGAAAATATTCCCGCCGGATCGAGCCGGGCGGAAAGTAATGGTTGCCTTCGACCACGACGGTGTCGTCGCTCTCCGCCAGGGTAGTGCCTTGCCAGGTTGCTTTCATGGGTTGCCTTTGCTTGCGATCGCCCGCACGCCGGCGAGCAGTCGATCGATTTCTTCCTCGGTCGTATAACATGCGCAGCCGGCTCGCACCAGCCCGTCCGGAGCCAGTCCGAGGCGCTCAATCACGGTGCTGGCGTAGAAGTCGCCATGGGAAAGAAAGACCGCGTTCTGCGCCAATTGCCGCGCCACCTCGGTGGATGAGGTGCCGGCAACGGTGAACCCGATGGTGGGGGTGCGGGGCTGGCCCGGAGCGGGACCGAAGAGTTTGACTCCCTCGATCTCCTCCAGCCCCGACCAAAGCTGCCTGAGCAGTCGATCGCCGCGCTGGTGCAGCTCTTGAAAGGCGAGCTGTAAACGCTGGCGGCGGGTCTCGCCCGAGCCTAACGACGCCAGGAACTCAACGGCGGCGGCGGCGCCGGCCATGCCTTCGTGATTTTGGGTCCCGGTTTCGGCCCGCTCCGGAGCTTCGTTAGGGGCGGGAGCGAGTTTGGGGAAATCGAGCGCGGCCAGGAGGTCCTGCCGACCGTAGAGAATCCCGATGTGCGGACCATAAAACTTATAGGCTGAGCAGCCCAGAAAATCGCAGTCGAGTCCCCGCACATCGACCAGCTCATGCGGGGCATAATGAACCGCATCGACAAAAATCCGGGCCCCGGCGGCGTGCGCCATCTCGGCTGCGCGCCGGATGTCGGTGATGGTGCCGATGGCGTTGGAAGCGGCGCCGATCGCGACCAGCCGGGTGCGCTGGTTGAGCAGCGCCTCGAGATTTTCCCAATCGAGCTGCCCGCTATCAGGAATCATCCGGGCGACTCGGATTTTTACCCCGCGCTCTTTCTCGAGCGCCCGCCAGGGAGCGATGTTGGCGTGATGATCCAGCTCCGTCAGGACGATCTCGTCGCCTGCCGCAAAATCTCGCCCGAGCGCGCGCGCGAGATAGAAGGTGAGAGTGGTCATGTTGGCCCCAAAAGCGATCTCGTTAGGCGCGGCGTTGAGGAAGTCGGCCAGAGCAGCGCGCGCTCCCGCGACCATGGCGTCGGTCTCTTCGCTGGTGGGGAAGACCCAATGCGTGTTGGCATTGTGATGCAGCAGGTAATCGCTCATCGCCTCAACCACTGCGGTCGGCACCTGGGTGCCGCCGGGCCCGTCGAAGTAGGCGACCTGGCTTTGGCCTTGTCTGCGCTCCAGAGCCGGAAATTTGGACCGAATCCGTGAGATTGAGGCGAGGTCGGTGGCGGACGAGTTGTCGATCATGACACCGTAAAGATGGCTGCGACGATCAGCACCAGCAACTGGAGCGCTCGACCGAGGCGTTCCCAGCGAGCTGATTAAAAAGGCAAGGGCCAGCAACCGTTTCCGGTGCTGGCCCCGCAATCATCTTAATCTTCTGCCTACTTGACCATGCCTGTGGGGAGATTGTAAACCTCCACCAAACCCACCCCGGTTGTTCCATTCACACCGGAGACAATCGCGGTATACATTCCGGCCGGGAAGGCGCCCAGAATGGCAGATTCTGCCGGATCAGTCGGAGCAATGCCGGTGCCCTCGATATCATCCGCATTGTCGGCGTCCTGCCAGTTATCATTACTGGCGAGCACATTACCCTGAGCGTCGAACAATTGCAGGAACGGATCTTCAAGAGCGCCCGCGACCGGCGGAGTTTGTGAAGCCAGTTCCGGCCCGATAGCGCGGATCAATAAGGTGGAATCATCAATCGTTCCAGCCTCTGGTCCGACAATGACGCCTCCGATCAGCACATTGTCGCCTGTGCCGACAAAGGCTCGAGTACTGATGTTGCCTAACTCCGACAAAGCATTGGGGTCATCAAGATCATAGACTTCGATCAAGCCCGTGCCGGTCCCACCGTCACTGTCACGGAGAACAGCGGTATATTGTCCACTCCCCGGGACAGTGGGATCGACGGGTGTGATCGTCGTGACGATGATGGAATCGGAGTTATTTATCGTCTGGCCGGAGTACATGTCCAATCCAAGGCTCGTAATGAGCGTCTGGTCTGTGGCGGAGTTAGTCTTCCAATTGTCATTCGTGACTACCGTTCCATCAGGTTTATGAAGTTCCAAGATGGGGTTCTGAAGAGGATCGGCCACAGGCGGGTTGGCACTGCCAAGCGATTGGCCCAAAGCTCGAATGACTATAGTGGTAGCGGTGGTGGCATCGCCTCCCGTAAGAATGAAACCTCCAATAGCAACGCGATCTCCGGTTAGCACATCCACGCGGCTGGAAATATTCTGTAGCTTGGCCGGAGGGGTAGGTGTAGGAGCTGGTGTCGGTGTCGGGGTAGGTGTCGCCGCAGCGCCGGTTTCAAAATCGAGGAAGTTTGGCGTACCACCAGTCACAAAAGTTGAATGAACACCGGTCTTGGTTATTTGCTGGATGTCGCCAACGGAGACCTCGGCGATGTAAACGCTGCCGACATTCTCGGTGTCACCTCCGAACCTGGCGGGTCGGAAGGCGAGACCATTTGGATCAGTCAGAGTCGATCCTGGCGCAAAGGAAGTAACACTATCGTCGGGCGCAATCCTGAAAATCTGACCAGATGTCGTCGTCACAAATATGGTACTAACGAGTTGGCCTCCAACTAGAGTGGTGATTCCTCTTACGTCACGGGTGGGACTTCCGATCGGAATATCAATCTGCGGGGAGCCAGGAACGACCTTCGTAACATTCGAGCCGTTGGCGATATAGGTAAAGCCGTTCTGGACGTCCACACCCAATGGAGCCGTTACGTTTGCGTTTTGAAGCGGTGTTTTTGTTCCGCTAGGGTCGATCCGACTGACCGTATTTGAGCCATTTTCGGACACTGTCAGATAGAAGCCGTCGTATGAAAGGCCGATCGGGTTATCTAACCCTGGATCTCCGCCCTGAGGGTAAAAGGTTGTTCGGTTTCCGTCGAGATCGTATTTATAGATAACTCCACTGCCAGTATTGCCATCTCCGGCATCGGCGACATAGATGCTTCTATTCTGATCGAAGACAATCCCTTGAGGGCTGATTAAGCCGGTAGCAAAGGTGCGGGATGTTTGGTCAGGTGCGTAAACGACGATCGATCCATCTGCCAGATCGGTGACATACAAATCGCCGGGAGCGGCGCTGGAGCTAGAGGAGAAGCAAACCTGCGCCGCCACCGCCAAGGCCGCGCAACTGAGCTTTAGGAAGGAGGATCTCGTTGTCCTTTTGATGTTTGGTGACGCTAGTTTTTTCATTGTTTAGCTATTTTGGGTTTCTGGAATCGCGATAATGACTGCCATTTCTATAACCGTCCAACGTTCTTTTGCATTTCCTTGAAAAAGATGGTGGCGCACATCGAGCCTGAACTAGGCGGCTTAATGCCGTTAGGGGATGAGTAGCGTTTCGAAGGGTCTAGGGAAGATGATAGACTTCCAGCAGAGCTACACCGGTAGAACCGTCCTTACCGGCCATGATAGCCGTATAAGGAAGTGAGTTAGCGGGCAGATTGATCAGAATGGTGGCTTCACCCGAGTCGGTCGGAGCCAGACCGGTCGCGGTGATCTCGCCTTCGGCGGTGTCGGCCCAGTCATCGTTTTCTGCGATCAGATCGCCGTCCTGGTTGTGCAGTTCGAGCGTTGGATCGGCCAGGCTGTCCTTGATCCCGCGATTATCCAGCTCCGGCCCGATGGCGCGGATCAAAACCCGACCGGCATCGCTCGGTCCGATGAAGAAACCGGCAATGAGGACGTTATCGCCGCTCCCGACCATGCCGCGGGTGCTGACGTTCCCGAGTTCTCCGACCACATCGAGATCGGAGACGACGTTGGAATCGAGATCGTAGGCTTCCACCATGCCGACGCCGGTGGCGCCATTCACGCCGCTCAGGATGGCAGTGTAGGCGCCAGGCGCCAGCTCCATCACCAGCGCAGATTCCTGGTCGTTTGTGGGAGTGAGACCGCTCTCTTCCAGGATGGCCTGGTCGTCTTCGCTGTTATCCATCCAGTTATCGTTCTTCGCCAGCGCGCCGTTATCATCAAAGAGCTGCAACATGGGGTCGGAAAGCGCGCCGGCCACCGCTGGAGTCTGATCGCCCAACGACGGACCGATGCCGCGCAGAACCACCTGCCGCGTCGTGCCGGCGTCGCCGGTGACGATGAAGCCGACAATAAGGACGTTCTCACCGGTCAGGACCTGCCCGCGGGTGGAGATGTTTTGCAGCTTGGCCGGGAGGATGGTCTCGAAAGCGAGATAGTTTGGCTGGCCGCCGGTGACGAAGGTGGAGGAGACCGGAATAGGCTGGGCGGTGACGGAGTAGATCGTCCCCCCGGCGGTGTCGGCGGCAAACAGATTCCCGGCACCGGCATCGCCGAAGATGGCCGGTCGAAAAGCGAGACCGTGCAGATCGCCCAGGCCGCTGGTGAAAGTGAACTCATTGGTAATCAACCCGCCCATTCCATCATCCGTCGTCGAAACCCCGTAGATGTCGCCCGTGCCGGAACTGACGAACGCGGTGTCATAGGAGCTGCCAGCCGGGAAGGGCGCAAAGGCGATATCCTGCAGGTCGAGACCGCTGAGAAAAGTGTTACTCGGCCCGGCGTCGATATCTTCCTGGACGAAGCTGGTCAAAGGGCTGGCATTGCTCACAAACCAGGTCGTGCCTAACGAATCCGCGTTCGGGTCGTTGGTCAGATTCTGGACGACCGAATTCACCACCCCCGGCAACGGCATGGTGCCGAGGACGGAGCCATCCGGCCCGAAAGCCGTCACCTGATCGGCATCATGCTCTGAGACGAGCAATTGCTTGGTGCTGGTGGTGAAGCTGAGACCGACCGGCCCCTGCAGACCGGAAGCGAAAACCGCCCGGCTGCCGTCGGCGGTGTATTTGTAGACATTGCCGCTGCCATTGTCGGCCACGTAGAGATTACCTAACGAATCGAAAACGATCCCCTGGGGCGAGTCGAGCCCGGTGGCAAAGGTGCGCTCGCTCCCATCGGGCGAATAGACCACGACCGAGTTCGTCTCCAAATCGGTCACAAAAAGATCGCCCGCGGCTGCGAGAGCACGCGGCGCTGATGCCGCCAGCCCGAAAATAAAAATAAACGCGAGAGCGCAAAGGAAAGCGGGTTTCACCCGTGAGAATTGTGAGTCCATTAGAAGCCGTTTGTTAGAGATTGCTGAAGGAAAAATAACCGAAACGTCACCGAATTGTAAGATAGTTTTTCTTGTTATTCTTCGAATTTCTAAAGCGCATCTTGTCGGAACGGCTCTTTATTGTCGAGCGAAATAATTTTTTCGGTAAAAAGGGCCAAATTCCTTTTGCATTGTCAGCCCCCGCCCGGCGGCGCATCGTTCCGCCATGAACGCGCAAGTACATATCGAGACCGCCACCCAGCTCGCCGTCTTCCTCGGCAACAAACCCGGAGCGCTTTCCCGCGTCTGCACCGAGCTGGCGGCAGCGGAGATTAACATCCACGCCCTCGCCACCTCCGACACCATCGACCATGCCGTGGTGCGCATGGTCGTGAGCGATCCGACCAAGGCGCTCATGATCCTGGGCGAACGCGGCGTCCTTGCGCTCGAGAACGACGTTCTCATGATCGAGAGCAGCAACAAGCCAGGGATGCTGGCCACCATCGCCGATCGCCTGGCCAAGGCGAGCATCAACATCGAATACGCCTACCTGGCCACCAGCCCAAAGTCCCAGCAAGGCCTGCTCATTCTCCGGCCCTCCAATGTGGAACGGGCCGAACGCGCTCTGCAGGATCTCGATTAAATGCTTCTAGGGCGCGACTGAGGCGAACGCAGGTCGCCTAACGAACAGGTCTGGAGCGGAAGATTTTCACTCCGAGCAGGCCAGCCAGGGTGCCGAAGATGCCGGAGAAAATGGCGTTGGCCAGCAACTGCACCAGGAGCATGTACCAGCGGAATAGCTTGACCGCGTTTTCGGCAAACGAAGCTTTCATCATCTCGACCGTGGCCGGGCTGGCGAAGGAGCGGAAGAGGCCCAGCATGAGCGACTCGTTCTGCCGCTGCCAGAGTTGGTAATCGAAAAAGACCCAGATCAAATCAGCCAGCACCACTGCCACCATGCTGCCCAGAAAAGGGCTCAGAAATCCAAGGCGGGCGCCATCCTTGAAATGCAAATCCTGGCCCCCGCGCCGGCTTCCATGCCAGACCGCGACCAGCGCGCCAACGACGTAGGCGGGAAAGACGAAAACGTTCACGTAAGGGAGGAGCGCGACGATCGCAGCGGCCGCCGCCCCGGCGTAAAGCGAAGCCTCGGTATCAGGCTTGGTCGAAGAAGCAGCGGACATCCCTTCTTTAGAGCAAACCCGCCCCCGCTCGGCCAGCCAAACTTAGCCCTCGGCGCAACGGACAATTTATCCCGCAGGCGCGGTCCCACCCGGCGCGGCCGGCCATTGCCTAACAATCCGGGCTACGCTTGATTGCGGCGGCGCCGACTCGTTTTCATGGACGCGCGCTGGCAGACGAACCAGAATCAGCCACGCCCTCAGCCCCAAAGCTTAATTGCCATGAAGACAGAAACTCTGCGATCGGTCCCGCTTTTCCGCGCGCTCGACGACCCGTCGGCGGAGGAATTGTGCGCCCTGCTCACCACTCGCGACGTCCAGGCCGGGACTCCGCTCTTTCACCGCGGGGAACCGGGCGACTCGATGTACCTGGTCGAGAGCGGCCGGGTCCGGATCAGCGTGAAAGACGCCGATGGCCACGACACCACCCTGGCCGAGATGGGACACGGCGACTTTTTCGGCGAGATGTCGCTCCTCGACGGGCACGCCCGCTCAGCCGATGCCACCGCCAGCGTCGATTCCCGCCTGGCCGTACTGCCACGGAGCGATTTCCGCAGTTTCCTGCGCAAAAATCCCGACGTCGCCCTTGGCATCCTGACCGCGCTGACCCAGCGCCTGCGCCGGACCGACGACCTGCTCCGCCACCGCGTCTCGCGCAACGCCAACGAAGAGGAAGCGGCCCGCATCACCCTGGCCGACCGCGCCGCCGACCTGATCGCAGAGTTCGGCGGCAGCTGGAAATTCATCGGCGCATCGATCGCCTTCTCCCTCCTCTGGATCATGTTCAACACCTGGTTCCTCTTCCGCCCCTTCGACGAGTATCCCTACGTCCTGCTCAACCTCGTCCTCGGCATGGTGGCGGGACTGCAGGCGCCGATCATCATGATGTCGCAAAATCGCCAGGGCGAAAAAGACCGGCTGCGGGCCGATCTTGATTATCGGGTCAATTTGAAAAACGAGCTCCTGCTCTCGGAAGTGCTGCGCCGGCTCGAGTCGCTCGAGTCGCGGCATTCCGGCGGCGCTCCGACCGATTTCGAGCTGGGCCCGGAAGATTAGAAGAAAGTGGCGGAAGGGGTGGGATTCGAACCCACGGTGAGTTTAACCCCACGTTCGATTTCGAGTCGAGTGCCTTAAACCGGGCTCAGCCACCCTTCCGATGCGCCGCTACTATGAGAGCATCGGCCCGATTTGCCAAGCCGGAACTGAGGCCGCTCCGGCCTAACGAGACCTCCGCCAAAGTTAGGCCGGCACCTCGTCCGCCGCAGCCCCTCGCCTGGCAAGCCGGCCGACCGCTTTCCGGCCCGCCTCTCGACCTTCGCGTTCCGCCAAAGTCTTCCTAACGACGCCGCGGCGGGGCGAGAAATTTTCTCTACCCGGGAGGTGAACCGAGCGGAAAAAATGTTACAATAAAAATCTTGATTAGGCCTTCACGATGGCCGCATATGGTGGTCGCGCTGAACCCGGCCCCAATATCCTGTTGTTAAGCGTTATCCACAGGATATTCACGGGTCGTTTCAGTGGCTCATTCACCGTTATTCACAGAAACCCGAACCGCCTTAGCCAAACCGCCATGATCCAACTCAAACCCGGCCTGCAGCCGACTAACCTCGCCAAAAACCGCAAATCGCTCTCCCGTCGCCCGAAATCCGCGCGCAAAAAGAAGCGTGGCTTGTCTTTCGAGCGGGTCTTTAGCGACGCCAGGGTCGGGCCCTTTGAGCAGATGGAATGGGAACGCCGCACCGCCGAAATCACTGACGACAGCGGCAAGGTCATCTTTAAACAGGAAGAGATCGAGGTCCCAAAAAACTGGAGCCCGCTCGCGACCAAGATCGCCGTCTCGAAATATTTCTACGGCGACATCTCCAATGGGACCGAGCCGGATAAGGGCGGGCGCGAGACTTCCGTCAGGCAATTAATCCATCGTGTCACCCGCACCATCACCGATTGCGGCATGGCCGACGGCTATTTCGCCGACGCCAAAACGGCGGAGATTTTCTATGACGAATTGACCTGGCTCTGCGCCAACCAGCACGGCGCCTTCAATAGCCCGGTCTGGTTCAACGTCGGTCTCTATCATCAATACGGCATCGGCAAGGACGCCGGCGTCGGCAATTATTTCTTCAATCGCGAGACCGGCGAAGCCGAGCGCGCGGCCACCCAGTACGAGTATCCGCAAGGCAGCGCCTGCTTCATCCAATCGGTCGACGACACGATGGAAGACATCATGGAGTTGGCCATGAGCGAAGCCATGCTCTTCAAATACGGCAGCGGCACCGGGACCGACCTTTCCAGCCTGCGCAGCACGCGCGAGAAGCTGAGCGGCGGCGGCAAACCGAGCGGCCCGCTCTCTTTCCTCAAGGTCTACGACCAGGTTGCCAACGTGGTGAAGAGCGGCGGCAAAACCCGCCGCGCGGCCAAGATGAACACGCTCAAGGATTGGCATCCCGACATCGAGGAATTCATCGATGCCAAGCAGAAGGAAGAGAAAAAAGCCTGGGCCCTGATCGAGCAAGGCTACGATGGCAGCTACAACGGCGACGCCTACGGCTCGGTCATGTACCAGAACGAGAACCTGAGCGTGCGGGTGAGCGATGATTTCATGAACGCCGCGGTCGAGGATCGCGAATGGTGGACTCGCCGGGTCCGGGACGGTTCGCCCTGCGAACGCAAGGAAGCGCGCACCCTCCTGCGCAAGATCGCCGAGGGCACCCACATCTGCGGCGATCCCGGGATGCAGTTCGACACCACCATCCACAAGTGGCACACCTGCAAAGGCACCGGCCGGCAAAATTCCACCAACCCGTGCAGCGAGTATCTCTTCCTCGACAACACCGCCTGCAACCTGGCCTCGCTCAACCTGATGAAATTCAAGGGCAAGGACGGCAAATTCGAGGTCGAGCGCTTCAAGGCCGCCGTCCGCGTCTTCATCACCGCGCAGGAAATCATCGTCGATAACGCCAGTTACCCGATCAAGGCCATCGCCGAGAATTCCCACATCTTCCGCACCCTCGGCCTCGGCTTCGCCAACCTCGGCTCGCTCATCATGAGCTACGGCTACGGCTACGACAGCGTGGAAGGCCGCGCCCTTTGCGGCGCCATCACCGCCATCATGACCGGCGAAGCCTACGCCGAGAGCGCCCGCATGGCCCGCGCCATGGGACCGTTCCCCGGCTACCGCGACGCCCGCGCCAGCGGCGTGCCCAAGCCGGTCGCGAAAGACAACGTCGCCTCCATGCTCGAGGTGATCGAGCAACATCGCAGCGCGGTGGAGGCAATTCCGGACAACGAAGAATTCGCCTACCTCAAGGAAGAAGCGGCCAAAGTCTGGGAGGAAACGGCCGAGCTCGGTCAGCAGTTCGGCTATCGCAACGCCCAGGTCACCGTGCTCGCCCCGACCGGCACGATCAGCTTTCTGATGGATTGCGACACCACCGGGATCGAGCCCGACATCGCCCTGGTGAAATACAAGCTCCTGGCCGGCGGCGGCATGTTGAAGATCGTCAACCAAACCGTCCGTCCCGCGCTGCAGAAGCTCGGTTACACCTCGGAAGAGATCGCCCGCATCATCGCCCACATCGATTCCTGCGACACAATCGAAGACGTCACCGCGGAAGACGGCTCCGTCATCGCGTCCGGGCTTAAGCCGGAGCATCTCTCCATCTTCGATTGCGCCTTCAAGCCCTACAAAGGCCAACGGTCGTTAGGCCACATGGGCCACCTGCGCATGATGGCGGCGGCCCAGCCCTTCCTCAGCGGCGCCATTTCCAAGACGGTCAACCTGCCCGAGACCGCCACCGTCGAGCAGATCATGAACACCTACATCGAGGGCTGGCGCCTCGGCTTGAAAGCCATCGCCATCTATCGCGACGGCTCCAAGCGTTCCGCGCCCTTGAACACCCGCAAGACCAAAGACATGGGCGGAGTCATCGCGGACGGCGTCGCGCGGCCCGATCGCGAGCAACTGGAAGATCGCATCGTCGAACTCGACCAAGAAATTGCCCAGCTGCGCGATCAGATCGACCAGCCGGTGCGCCATCGCATGAGCGACACCCGCATGTCGCTCACCCACAAATTCGAGATCGCCGGGCACGAAGGCTACATCACCGTCGGCCTCTACGAAGACGGCCAGCCGGGCGAGCTCTTCATTCAAATGTCGAAAGAAGGCAGCACCATCGGCGGCCTCATGGACACCGTCGCCACCCTCACCTCCATGGCCCTGCAATACGGCGTCCCGCTGGAGTCGCTGGTCAAAAAATTCGCCTACCAGCGCTTCGAGCCGAGCGGTTTCACCAAGAACCCCGATATCCGCAACGCCAGCAGCATCACCGACTACGTCTTCCGCTGGCTCGGCTGCCAATTCATCAAAGGCTACAAAGAAGCGACCTCGCCCAGCCGCCATCCCGAGCTGCCCTTAAAGGAAATCGCCGACATGGAGAAAAAAGCGGTCAACCGCCCCGTCTCCGACCTTTCCCGCACCGGCGAGAAGGAAATCCTCGATGTCATCACCCAGCACACCCCTAACGAAGGCAGCCCTTCTGGCGCCAACGGCAAGAGCCACGCCGAACGGGTTAGCGAAGCGCTCGGCAACATGTTCATGGACATCACCTGCTCCCATTGCGGGAGCAACAAAGTGATCCGAGCCGGCGCCTGCGGCTGCTGCACCGAGTGCGGGACGAGCCAGGGGTGCAGCTAGGCTAGAACGTGAAACTTCCTCGAGATTTGGGCGCTAACGAAGTCGTCCGAGCGCCGCGCAGGAAAGGTTTCACGGTGGAGCGACAGCGGGGCTCGCATATCCGGTTATCATCCGGTTATCGAACGGAGCGTTGCGAGTCACCGTTCCCAATCATTCCTCAATCGATCCGAAAACGCTCCAGAGCATTTTGAGGCACACGAAAGTCACCATCCAAGAACTGAAGGACAATCTGTAGGGTCCGACGCAGCGAAAATTACGCCACCAGCTCTAGTTCGGGCGCTTCAGAGAAGCGAAGCTTGGCGCGCTTCGGTACAGAACGCCCTGTAAAATGGCATCGCACCGCCTCCTGAATTGCCTTTACCAATTCTGCGATACCATTTGCTTGCGTGGTGATACCGCCGCCTTTTGGATCATCCCAAGAAGCGGTTAACACTCCCGGCTTGGTTCCGCGCTCCACGGTAAATTCCAGTTTCATTGATCGTCGTCCGCTTTCGTTGCCCGAATTTATAGAGCACGCTTTACACCTGCTCATCGTTTAATCGCGCTGTTATTCCAGAAGCGATCTCTGGTGTCACGGTGAAACTTCTCTTGCGAAAGATATTTTCTCTCCGTTGCACGAAGGCTCATCCAATCGCAGCGATTTTTCCAGTCATTTTCTCCTCTCGTTCCCACGTTGCACCTGTGATGACTTCGCCAATCCGGTGGCCAACCGCGCGCAGATCGACTGACACGCGCGGACCAGAGATCGGCCTGGCCTGCCAGCTTCTTGGAGGAGAGCGCGTTCTGGTTTGGATCAGCTTGCCAGCGGCGAAAGTCGCGTTCGGCCGCTCACCGCCCAGTCGTCGAGTCGTTCCGAGGCGCGACCAGAAATTAGGAGTGGCGCGGGAGATCACAGTCGCTCGAGGTCGAGCGGCTCACTGCCTTCGCTGAGAGCCTAGGGCCATTGCAGCCGGGTCGCCGGCCTGGAAGGGACCTCCATGCGGGTGGACAATTCGGACCGTTTGGCTACAGTGGTCACCCGCCGGCATGTCGCCGGCGATTGAACTTTTCCGACCTATGGCACTCACCGAAACCGAAATTCAGCGACAGAAAGAAATTCAACAGGCCGAGGAGCTCCTCTTCAGCGGGAAACAGGAACTCGGCTTCGCCAAGGGACTTTTCCTGGGCGATTTCGTGGCCGATTGGGCCATGCCCTATCCCCGTTTCACTGACGCTCAGCAAAACGCGGTCGACCGGGCGGTGAGCGAGCTGCGCGTTTTCCTCGATGAACATCTCGATCCGGAGGAAATCGACCGCGAAGCCGATATCCCGCGGCATGTCATCGATGGCCTCGGCCGGGTCGGTGTGCTCGGCATGACCGCGCCGGAAGAGGTGGGCGGACGCGGCTTTTCTCAGATGCAATACTGCAAGGTGCTGGAGGAAATCGGCGGGCGTTGCGCTTCGACCGCGGTCTTCACTAATGCGCACCACTCGATCGGCATTCGCGCGCTGCTCCTTTTCGGAACCAAAGAGCAAAAGGAAAAATGGCTCCCGAAATTGATGAACGGCGAGCAGCTGGCCGCCTTTGCCTTGACTGAGCGCGAAGCCGGCTCCGACGCCGCCAACGTGCAAGTGACGGCTGATCCGAGCGAGGACGGTTCGCACTTTGTCCTGAATGGCGAAAAGCGCTACATCACCAACGCCTCCATCGCGCAGGTGCTCACGGTGATGGCGCGCACGCCCGATCCGAAGAAGCCGGGTAAGACCTCAATCACCGCATTCCTGGTCACGCCTGACATGGAAGGCTTTGAAATGATCGAGCCCCGCATGCCAAAGCTCGGTATCCGCGGCACGGCGACGGGGCGTTTCCGGCTCAATAACGTCAAGGTGCCGCGCGAGAATATCCTCGGGCCGCTGGGCAAAGGTCTGCGCGTCGCGCTGACCGTGCTCGATTTTGGCCGGACCACTTTCGGCGCCTGCTGCACCGGCGGGGCCAAGACTTGCCTCACCATGGCGGTCGAACACGCCAACAGCCGGCAGCAATTCAACAAGACACTGGGCGATTTCGATCTGGTAAAAAAGAAAATCGCGCGAATGGCGGCCGACGTTTACGCGATGGAAGCGATGACGCAGGTGACCGCCTCGCTGATCGATCGTGGCCTCGAGGATTACATGCTCGAGACGGCCATGCTGAAGGTTTTCACTACCGAGCGCCTCTGGGACGCGGTCAACGACTGCTTCCAGATCCATGGCGGCTCAGCGTACTTCGACGATTCACCGCTCGGCCGGATGCTGCGGGACGCCCGCATCAACCAGATCGGTGAGGGCAGCAACGAAGTGCTCACCTCTTTCGTTGCGCTGGTCGGGATGCGCGGCCCGGGGATGGAGTTCAAGGAAATCCTCGACACCATGTTGAAGCCCTGGCGCGAAGACCGAAACAAGGCGCTCGGCGCCGGCCTCAAACGGCTCACCGCCGCGGTCAAGGTGCCGGTGGTGCCAGTGCGCAGCGCGCGGCTGAAATCCTACGCCGGGCAGCTCGGCCGGCTGGTGTGGCGGTTCAATTTTGCGGTCAACAAAGCGCTTATCACTTATCGGGAGCCGGTCATGGACATGCAGCTCATCCAGGAGCGGATCGCCAATGCGGCGATGGAGATGTTTGCCGCCACCTGCGTGCTGAGCCGCTGGGATTCCGAACTGGCCAACACCAGCCGTAACGGC
The DNA here is from genome assembly GCA_965217735.1 of Chthoniobacterales bacterium. Taxonomy (GTDB): domain Bacteria; phylum Verrucomicrobiota; class Verrucomicrobiia; order Chthoniobacterales; family UBA10450; genus Palsa-1392. Next base: position 102,768 of record CBDCJE010000001.1, read on the forward strand.
CGCGACGCACACGATCACCTGGCCGCCGACCTCTTCATGAAGCGGTCGCTGCGCAACATCCGCGAAAACCTGCGCGGGTTGGGCGATAACGACGACGACGACATGCTGGCCACGGCCAACGCCTTCCTCGGCAAAGGCAAAGCCGCGGGCCGCAACGGGGCGTAACTGCTAGCCTTTGTTGACCCGGGCTCTGGCCCGTTTTTAGCTCCAATCGAGGGATGACCACCCTCGATCATTCGCCGCTCGACCTGCGCGGTCAGCGGCTGCTGATTTTCATCGTCGCCTACAACGCCGAGACGACGATTGAAAAGGTGCTGACCCGTATCCCGGCTTCGCTCCACCAGAGCGACGTCGAGGTGCTGATCATCGACGACTCGTCGCGCGACCAGACGTTCCGCAACGGGCTCCGCTATCAGCAGACGCATTCCGCCTTTAAAATCACCGTCCTGCGCACCCCGGAAAACCAGGGCTACGGCGGTAACCAAAAGCTCGGTTACCGCTACGCCATCGACCACAAATTCGATATCGTCGCGCTCGTCCACGGCGACGGGCAATACGCGCCGGAAAAGCTGCCCGCCCTCCTCGCCCCGCTCCTGGCCGGCGAAGCCGACGCCGTCTTCGGCTCACGCATGATCGACAAACGCGCCGCGCGCACCGGCGGGATGCCGTTCTACAAATGGATCGGCAACCAGGTGCTGACGCGCTTCCAGAACTGGATTCTCGGGACGGAGCTCTCGGAGTTCCACTCCGGCTATCGGCTCTACGCCACCCGCGCGCTGGCCCAGGTGCCGTTCGAGAAGAACACCCGCGACTTCCCTTTCGATACCGAAATCATCATCCAGTTCGTCTTGAAAAAACTGCGCATCGCCGAACTGCCCATTCCGACCTTCTATGGTGACGAAATCTGCCACGTGAACGGGATGAAATATGCGTGGGATATTTTCCGTTCTACGATCAAGGGGCGCCTCTGCGGCTGGCACTTGTTTTACGATCGCAAATTCGACCTCGAGCCCGCGGCGGTTGCGCATAGCGAGAAGCTTGCCTTCGCTTCCTCGCAATCGTTTGCGGTCGAGCGATGCGCCGCCCGGGGCAGGATTCTGCAACTCGGGATCGGCCATCAAAAGGTGGCCGACGAATTGGAGCGCCGCGGCGGCGAGGTGACCGCGATCGACTTCGCGGCCAGCGACCTAACGAAAAAGGGCGGACCGCTCTTTCTCGCTCCCAATCTCCAGCTGCCGACCGACCTGGCCGAATACGATCAGATTCTGCTCATGGATCTGGTCGAGCATCTGCATGACCCGGAAGCCTTCATGGACGACCTGCGTGGGCGGACAGCGGGGCGGCGGCCGGAAGTGACCGTGACCGCCGCGAACGTCGCCTTTTTCATCACGCGAATCATGCTCGCGCTTGGCCAATTCAATTACAGCCGCAAAGGCATTCTCGGCCTCGGCCACCGCCGGCTCTTTACCTTCCGCTCCCTGCGCTCCTTGCTGGAACAGGCCGGCTACGAAGTCATCGAGACACACGGCGTGCCCGCGCCCTATCCGCTCGCCCTGGGCGAAAATCGCTGGAGTCGCCTGCTCCTCGCCCTAAACCAGAGTCTCATTCGCCTCAGTAAAGGTCTCTTCTCCTATCAGATCTGCCTGCGCGCCCGAGCTCTCCCGCATTCGCGCCATCTCCTGCAGGAAACTCTCTGCCAGAGCGCTGATCTGCGCGCCAAAGCTATTCGCCAGGTCGCCTGATCTCTTCGTTAGGGAGTCTTCAAAATCTGCAAGGCCCGGAGCAGCCCTTCCGTGACCAGCTCGTAGAGCGGATATTGCACACAGAGGACGACATATTGGTGAAACTCATACGCTCCCAGGGCCATCACACTCCCAACGAGCAAAGGAACGCGATAACGCGGGAAGTAACTGCACCAGGCCGCGAGCGTGCTCAGCGCCAGCAGGCGCAGCGGCATGTCCCACATGTTGGCATACCGCAGGTTCATCCCATATTTGAGGCTGCACATGATCAAATAACTGGCACCGATGAAAACAGCCAGGAACAGCTCAGGCTTCTGGGTGCGATTCAGCCGAAAGAGAGCCCCCAACGCGAGCAAGAGCACGACCGGACTTACCAGGAGCAGATCCACCAGGTAACGATGCCAGGGGCCGTCCCCTGTCATAATCGCATAGGCTAGTTGGTAATTTTTACTCACTGACAGCTGGTAAGTCTCAATCAGTGTCGAAATACCGCCCGCCATGAAGATGAGGATCACGACACCGAGAAGCGGCCCAAGGACGGTGGCAACCAGCAACTCACGGGTGATCGTTCCAAACCGGAGCCAGCGGTTCGCGAGCAAAAGCGCGACAAGGGCCGTCCAAACGAAGGCGGAGTTCTCCTTCGTGGTCACGAGCAGGGCCAGAGTGATCACATAGGCCGAGAGGAGCGGCCAGCGGCCCGGCGCCTGCAGATTCTCCCAAAGCAACCAAAGCGAGAGCAAAGCCCAAAAGGTAAAAAAACCGTCGACCAGCGCGTGCTGAGACATATGGAGCTGCGTCGGTGAGATCGCGACCAAGACCGCCATTTCAAGGGCGAAAGCGGGTCCCTTCAATCGCCAGGCAAACAGGGTCGAAAGAAGCAGCGTGAGAATGCTGAAGAGAGACGCCACAGCGCGAAGCGCGGCCAGAGCCTCAGAACCGAATAACTGGTGCCAGAGATAGGCGGTGAAAATATAGAGAAAGCGGACCGGGGGCAGAATGGAACCGGTTAAATTCTTCTGCACCTCGATATAGCGATCGACGATCGCAGGATAGTCACCAATCCCGACCCGGATGACGCTATTGACGTATTTCCCATAAAGATTCTCGTCAAAACCGACTCCTTGGAATCCCGGGGTTGGATGGGCCGCCGCGAGCGCATGCAGTGGCGCATCGCCACCCTCGAAAGCAGTCGATGGCAGGCGCAGGAAAATCCCGCAGATGAGCACTACGCCAAACCCGAAAAGAAGAAGCGGGCGAAGCCGCAAGAGTTCGTTTGGCATAGGAGGAGAGTCCCAGCAATTCCCGTGCACTACAATTCCAGGCTGTCGGGAAATAACAGGCGGTTCGCGGCCCGAACGGCGCTTTTCATCCCGCCGCAACAGGCGCTTTATCCCCGCCACTCCTTCCAAAGTGGCACGCCCAATGCTCAGCAACTGGGCATGCCGGTCGTCCACGCGAAATCCAAGCAGCAACATTCCGCTCTGCGATTGCCCTCCCTGCCTGTTGATCTCGCATCGCCGCCTCGCTATCGCGAAATCGAGAAATGCCGGATTTGTGGCAACGAGGACCTCACCCTCGTTCTCTCGCTCGGCGAGCAGTTTCTTACCGGTGTTTTTCCACGCGGATTGCACGCGACTCTGACTCACGGCCCGCTAGAATTAGTCTCCTGTTCCACCAATGCGAACAAAAGGACCTGTGGGCTGGTCCAGCTGAGGCAGTCCTATGAGCAAACTGAAATGTATGGCGAGAACTATGGATACCGCTCATCGCTCAACGCCTCAATGGTCAAGCATCTCGAGCGAAAGGTCGCCTCCTTGACCGAGAGCTATCCGCTCCAGACCGGCGATCTCGTTCTCGACATCGGGAGTAACGACGGCACCCTGCTTTCCTTCTATCCCGAGAAGAATGTGACCGCCGTCGGTATTGACCCGACGGGGAAAAAGTTTGCCTCCTATTATCGTAAGGACGTTATCCTCATACCGGATTTCTTTTCGGCCGATCTCTTCCGGAAGAAATTCCGAGGGCGGAAAGCTCGCATCGTAACTTCCATTTCGATGTTTTACGATCTTGAGAGTCCACTTCAATTTATGAAAGAGGTTGCCTCCATTCTGGAGGACGACGGGATCTGGCATTTCGAGATGAGCTATATGCCGTCGATGGTTCGAACCAAGGGTTACGACACGATCTGTCACGAACATCTGGAGTATTATTCCCTGCAGCAGATAAAGTGGATGACGGACCGCTGCCAACTGAAGATTCTTGGTGTCGCGTTCAACGACGTCAACGGAGGAAGCTTTGCCGTTACTGTCGCGCGCAAGTCCTCTTCGCACTCGGAAGCATCTTCCGAGGTCAGACGTCTCCTTCGCGATGAAACGAAAATAGGGCTGAGTAATATTTTTCAACAGCGCGCCTTCGAAAACGCTGTCCAGACTCACAAGGATGACCTTCTCCGCTTGCTGCGTCGTCTGAAATCTCAAAAGCGGAAAGTGATAGGATATGGAGCCTCAACCAAAGGCAATGTTCTCCTGCAGCACTGCGGCATCTCCCGCGATTTGCTGCCGGCCATCGCGGAAGTGAATAAAGACAAGTTCGGCTGCTTTACGCCTGGCACCGCCATCCCAATTATTTCTGAAGCTGAAGCGCACGCCATGAATCCGGACTATTTTCTGGTTCTCCCATGGCATTTCCGATCCAACATCGTGGCGAGAGAGAAAGCCTTTCTCGAACGCGGCGGAAAGTTGATCTTCCCGCTGCCAGGGGTCGAGATCGTAGGAGAGTAAACTGCGATGCGAAACGCGCTCATCGTCGGCGCAAGCGGACAAGATGGTCGTCTGCTCACGGGACGACTCCTTGAGCGTGGCCATCAGGTCTGCGGTTGGATCCACCGCCAGCCGGTAACCGCGCTGTTGTGCCCCAGTCTCGAGGTAGACTTATTGGATGCTCGGGCCGTCGCGCAGACGCTGGAGGCCCAGCAGCCGGACGAGATATATTACCTGGCCGCATATCATCATTCCACAGAGGACAGCGTGGAGCCGGCTTCCGAGCTCGCCAAGCTTAGCTTTGAGATCCACGTCGACGGCCTGCGTCACGTTCTCGCAGCCGTCCAAGCCGTCTCGCCCAAGACTCGCCTCTTCTATGCGGCTTCCTCGCACGTCTTCGGCCAATCGGAAAAATCCTTAAAGGACGAGCGAAGTCCATTTTCCCCGTCGTCCCCCTACGGTGCCTCTAAGGCAGCAGGCATTGATTGCTGCCGCAGTTATCGAGAAAAAGGTGTCTATGCTGCTACGGGCATCCTATTCAATCATGAGTCGCCATTGCGCAAAACCTCCTTTCTCTCACAAAGGGTCGTCCAGGGAGCCCTGCGTGCGCGCCGCGACCCGACCTTCAAGCTTCTTCTTGGTGATCTCGATGCGCAGACGGATTGGGGATATGCGCCTGACTATGTCGATGCCATGGTACGAATCTTAGAACTACCGATCTCGGATGATTTCGTCATAGCGACCGGACGCCTGCATACGGTGCGAGAGTTTGTTGCGCTCGCGTTTCAAGCCGTCGGACTGGATTGGACGCAACATGTGGAAACAGATGCCCGGCTGCTGAAGCGAAAGGCAATGGCCTGCTGCGGTGATAGCTCAAAGCTAAAGGCGGCCACTAGCTGGGCTCCGACGGTGACCTTCACTCAGATGGTCGCAAAGCTTGTTTCCGAGGCTGAGCGCAATTCACCGCTGTCCAAGCTGCTAATATTCATTCCCACTTATAACGAAGCTGAAAACGCCGAGCGGCTGTGCCACGGACTCACGGCGCTGAATCTGGGAGCTGATATCCTTTTCTGCGACGACGCGTCACCCGACGGAACTGGTGCGCTGGTTGATCGCCTCGCCAAGACTCACCCACATGTCAAAGCCATCCACCGCGCGGGCAAGTTGGGCATCGGGAGTGCACACCGCGATGGCCTTCGCTATGCCTATGAACACGGCTACGAGACCCTCGTAACGATGGATTGCGATTTTACTCACCAACCTGCAGATGTTCAACGGTTGCTTGAGGTAGCCCGCTTGAGTGGTTCACCGGTCGCGATTGGATCGCGCTATCTGCAACAGGATAGTCTCCCGGGCTGGAATCTCATGCGACGCTCGCTGACACATCTGGGGCATCTCCTCACCACCCGGTTCCTCCGTTTGCCCCAGGATGCGACTGGAGCACTGCGCGTATATCGCCTTGATCTTCTTCCCATAGAACTCTTCGATCGTGTGCGTTCTCTCGGTTACTCCTTTTTTTTCGAAAGCCTCTTCGTCCTACATCGTAACGGTTACGCGATCGAAGAAATGCCGATCGCCCTCCCGGCGCGTACCTATGGGAGTTCCAAAATGTCCATCCGCGAAACCGGGCGTAGTGCCGGTCGCCTATTGAAGCTCTATTTAGGCAGCCTGCGCCAGCCGGATAGCTTCTTGCTGTCTTCTCCCTTGCAACCCATCTTGGGAGCCGAGGCGCCACTCGAGGATCCGCAAGGCTGGGATTCGTATTGGACCCGCGGACAAGAAAAGAGCCGGCGTCTTTACTCCGTCATCGCCAGCATCTATCGCCGTCTGGCGATTCGCCGAAGCCTTAATCATTTTATCTCAAAGCATTTTGCCGCTGGTGATCGCCTGCTCCATGCCGGCTGCGGATCGGGACAAGTGGATACGGCTCTCTCTCGGGAGATGAAAATAACCGCGGTGGATATTTCTCTACCGGCACTCGAGTCATACCGGCGCAATAATCCCTACGCTGAGTCGGTCCGGCACGGAGACATTCTGCACCTCGACAGCGTGCCGAGCGGCAGTTTCGACGGTGCCTATAACCTTGGCGTGGTCGAACACTTTTCGCGCGAACAGATTGTGCAAATCCTCCACGAGATGTGGCGCACGGTGAAGCCGGGCGGCAAAGTCGTCATCTTTTGGCCGCATCGGCGAGCTACGAGCGTTTTCGTGATCAAAATGATCCATCGCGTGATGGATCTGTTTCGTCGATGCGACACCGAGCCACTACGACTGCATCCGGCCGAGGTTTCGCTCCTTGAGTCGCGCGAGCAGGCTCGCGAACTCGTCGAGAGCGCTGGGTTTGACCTCATCGATTACTATTTCGGCGCGCGCGATCTCTTCGTTCAAGCGGTCGTCGTAGGTTGTAAACCGTGAGCAGTTCGGTGTTGCTGAAAGGCCCCGAAACCGTCCCGGTCGCAAATGATGCGGACGGACGTTCAGACGTTGGCTCGACCTCCACGAACTCTTCGAGGGCCGAATTTGGAAATTGGTGGCAAGGATTGGAATGGTTCGTCGCAGGAACCCTTGCGTTAGCCGCCATTGCTCTTCATTTGCGCTTTGCCACGAACGTCGGCGCGCTGTGGCGGGACGAGACCAACAGCGTCAACCTCGCCACTCTTCCCACTCTTCAGGAACTTTGGCACTTTCTCGACTACGACTCGTTCCCGGCACTCTACTTTTGCGTCCTTCGTGTTTGGACAAGTCTTTTTGGAACAGAAAACGACGTCGCGCTCCGCGGTCTTGGCCTTATAATCGGCCTCGGCATTCTCGCTGCTCTGTGGACCAACGCGCGGGCTTTCAGCGGCCGGCTCCCCCTGCTCTCTTTCGCTCTCGTGGGCTTGAACGTGATGGTCATTCGTTACGGCGATTCCACGCGCGCCTATGGACTCGGCATTTTCCTGATCCTTCTTACCCTCGGCAGCTTTTGGCGGCTCGTTGAAGATCCCTCGCGGCCGACGATCATACGCATTGTCGGAACAGCCGCGTTATCGATCCTAAGCGTCCAATGCCTTTACTATAATTCCGTCCTCCTTCTCGCGATCGCGTTCGGAGCCTGTGCCGTGGCGCTTCAGGCTAAGGCATGGCGCACCTGCCTCATCGTCCTTGGAATCGGTGCGCTCGCCGCTCTCTCCCTCCTGCCCTACCTCCCGATTATTGTTCGGATGCGGGCCTGGACTTTCATGGTTAGCTATCCCTCCACCTTTTCTTGGCTATGGCTCCGGGTGGGCGAGGTCATCGGCTCACCTCGCCATGAAGGAATTTGGATCTGGATAACGCTTCTTTCCGGCGCCACAGCCATCGGCTCGAAATCGACGTTCGCGCATAGGGCGCGACGAAGGCCCCCTGAAAAACCGCAGTCCGCGATGTTATTCGCCTTAGTTACACTCATTACAGGAATCATTGGTTATACCCTCTTCCTCCGCGTTCTTAATTACTACACTCAGCCTTGGTATTACATTACCCTCGCGGTATTTACCGCCTGTCTGCTCGATTCTATTTATGGTCTATCCGTCAATATGGATTCACGTCAAGGAACAGGTTCGCTTCTTCGCATCTTCAGGCCAGTATTTGTAACCGTTTTTTTGTTTTTCAACCTATCGCAGGCTTGGAAGCAAATACCAATCCGACACACCAATGCGGACCAGGTTGCCCACAGAATCGGAGACTTATCTGAGCAAGGTGATTTGATCTTGGTCCCCCGGTGGGAACGTGCTATCTCCTTTTCCCGCTATTATCAGGGCCCCGCCAAGATAGTGACCATCCCCCCGCTGACAGATCACCGCTTCCACCGCTACGATCTGGTCCTCGAACAAATGAGACGTGCTGACTCCGTCGACTCGGTCTTGAGCAGAATCGAAGATACTTTGCGGGCGGGACACAAAGTCTTCCTGACCGACCTTTTGCCTTTTCCGGAGGCTGACCCCAAGCTTTCGACTCTCCGCCCTCCTTTTCAAGACGCCGGCGGTAATTGGCATAGCTCCCCCTATTACGACGTCTGGCATCGTCGCGCTGGCAGATTCATTCGAGTTCACGCGACAAGCGCACGTTCGCTCGAGGTCCCTGATCCCGCAGGGGCCGCAGTCCAGGATTTCGAAACACTGGTGCCAGCCATAGTAACTGGATGGCACTAGTCCTAGGCAGATTATGCTTTCCCTAGTGCTCTCTCGGAATCATCCGCAGTTTGATTTCTTGTCTTAGGCGAAGAAACTCCCTTTGATCTGGCTCCAGCCTAATGGCCTGATCGATTCGATCGCGGGCACCCACAAAGTCTCCACCCTGCAGATGGGCCTGCGCCAATAGATAGAGTGTTTTCGGGTCGGACGCATCTTCCTGAAGAGCTCTTTCGAAGAAAGTGATGGCAAGGTTTGTGCGTTCTTCATCCAAAGCGAGGATGCCGAGATTGTTATAGGTTCCCTCGTGTCGCGGGTCCAGTTGAAGGGTGGCCAGGTAGAACCTCTTGGCGAGGTATCTGTTCCCCTGCGCCAGGCGCAGGTTACCCAGGGCGAAATTAAGTTCGGCGTTTTCCGGCACATACGCATATGCGAGGTCGAGCTTCGCTTCAGCGAGAGGAAGGTTTCTAGATTCCAACGCGCGCAATCCAGAATTGTAACTATCTAAAGCCCAGAGAGAAGGTTCGCGTTGGGGTCTGGAGACGAACCAGACCGCCAGAATCAGAAACCCGAGATAGAGGCCAACGCGCCGATAGCGCCCGCTTGCTCCCGCGTGAGACAATTCCCAGGCGCCCCCGGCAGCGAGGAGTAGAAGTCCGGGGACGGCGGCCACTCGATAGCGCTCAGTAACAAAAACGCTAAGCAGGGAGAGTAAATGGAGGAAGACGGCCGCCGCCACCCAGCGCGAAAGAGGAAATTTTCTCCAGACAAGCAGACAGGCAGGGAGAGCCAACGCTGCAATTAACCCGAATCTTAGCCCCGGCAAGATCACCCGCTCTTCCTGTAGGGTCGTGATCACGCTCAGGTCATCGTATTGAAAAGCGTTCCAGAAGTTGCTGATCTTCGAGCCGATCAATCCTATCCACTGGTCAAAGTTATCTAGGATGTAAGTCTTCGCTTTGCTCGACCAATAGGCGGAAACTTCAGATCGTTTTAACGGGTGACCGACCGCCTCTTCCGCGACTTTGATGGAATCCTCCAGCATGGCTTGCTGTCCGGCGTGCAGGCCGGGCGGAAAGCGGGGATACCCGGTCGCGAAGGGATTGTTCCCGATCCAAAAGTTGACGCCACCGTGCGCCGAGAGGAGGACGGGATCTCGGGCGAAGAGATAGTTGTGAATCCAGGCCGGAGAAGTGCCGATACCTGCCCCCAGGAGGAGCAGGGCGGCCGCGGCCAGACGCGCCCGCCATGGATTCGGTAAACTCCATTTCCACCTTACAAAACAAGCCAGGAGCAGCAGGGGCAAAAGAAAGAGGACGGTCGCGATACCCATGGCAGTAAATCCAATCAACGCTCCCAATCCCAGCCAGGCCAGATAACCCGGCGGCTTCTTGCGCCTCACGATCTCCCAAACGACAAACCAGAAGACTAGGATCAGCCAGGATGTCGGCATGAGAATGACCGAGAACGCCGCCGCGGGGACAAAAGAGGCCCAGCCGATAGCGGCACTTAGCCCAATGATTTTACCCCGCCAGAGCGCGGTGTGGACGCTGTCCCTCCCCGCGAAAATCCGCTCACCAAGCTTATACAGGATGACCGCCGTGCCAGCATCACAAGCGGCTTGCAGCAAGCCGGGGACGAACGGGCTATAGCCGCAGACTTTATAAATGGCGGCGAGGAGATAGGGGTAAAGGGGCAGACCATAGAAAGCGGTCGTCTCACCCCGCGCTCCGCGGAGGATGCGCAGAGCCCAATCGTTGTAGAAGTGCATATCTCCTGCGCTCGGAAGCAGGAACTCGCTCCCGGTCAACCGCACCAGGGCAAAGAGACGCACAGCCAGGACCGCGAGAAAGAGGTAGAACGCCAGCGGGATCCCGCCGCCGAACCCTTCGCTTCTGGTGCCATCGTGGGCAGGCACTGCATCTGCCTCCCGGCAAGCTTCGGCTTTTTGCAATTCGGCGATCACCAAGGCAACGGAGGAGAAGATTTCACGCCAACGGGCACTATTTTTTGGCCCCGACGAGAGATCCCCTCGTCGATTGGGAAGAAATGGCGGCGGTTGGCATCAGCGCTGCTCTATAAAGATTAATCCGCGATGGAACGGCGGACGCAATAAACCAAACAAACGCAAATATAAGCAAATACGATGTTACAAAAACTCAACAAAAAACGCGGGGGCTTCACCCTCGTGGAAATCATGATCGTCGTGGCGATCATCGCCTTGTTGGCAGCCATTGCCGTCCCGGGATTTCTCCGGGCCCGTAAGCGCTCTCAGGCAAGCCGCATCATCAATGACCTGCGACTGATCGACGCTGCGGTTGACCAATACGCGATCGAAAACAACCGGGTCACGGGTTCGACCGTTCCGATCAACGCTTGGACGGCTTACATGAAGAGCGGCACCGTGCTTTATAACACGGGCAAAGATCTCTTCAGTAACACCTACGGTGCACAGACCGTGGATAGTCTGCCAAAGGTCCCGCTCTCAACCTATAATACGTTGTCGGACGTGGCAGATTCGACCTTCTTTGCGCCTTACTCCATCGGGCCATAGGACGATTCATACACCTGTCATCCTCAAGAGTGGGTGGCAGGCAATGAGTCGTTTTACTGGCCGGAAAACAGGCACCTCCCAAACAGGCCGCGTCTCTTACCCGGCCTTAGCGTTGGCCGCGCCCATTCGTGACTCGCGAGACAGCTAATTCTGCGCCTCAACAGTCATTTTCTCACTGTGTGGCATCTTGGTTGCTTTATAGACCGGCACCCGTCACCACCGAGCGTCGGGGCAGCAATTAACATCATAGATAAAGGATAACATGCTCATAAAACTGAATAAACGTCGAGGGGGCTTCACCCTCGTGGAAATCATGATCGTGGTCGCGATCATCGCGCTGCTTGCAGCCATCGCCGTGCCTGGATTCCTCCGAGCTCGTAAACGCTCACAAGCAAGCCGCATCATCACTGATCTCCGCCTGATCGACGCCGCCGTCGACCAATACGCGATCGAGAATAACAGAGTCACCGGCTCTACTGTGCCAATCACGGCCTGGACAGCCTATATGAAAAAGGGTTCCGTCCTCTACAACTCGGGCAAAGACCTTTTCAGCAATACCTACGGCGCCCAGACCGTAGATAGCCTGCCGAAAGTCCCGCTTTCGACCTTCAACACCTTGTCCGACGTAGCGGATACGACCTTCTTCGCCCCTTACTCGATTGGCCCTTAGTCACCCGCGAATCTCTCCTGGTGTCCTCACGCCTGAGGATGCCAGGAGATTCGAGACTTTCTGATGCAGCCGTCTCTGCCGGGCCGTCCCCCGCTCCTTCGGACGGATCATCGCGAGCGATAGCAGCAGACATATGACCACCCACGTCATCGGAACCGCGGCGGTTCTCTCGCTCCCGCTCGAAAATCGCCCTTCTCTTTCTTCCAGGCTGCTCGTCTATCTGCGGAGTGACCTGCTGCGGGTGTTCCTCCTCGTTCTCCTGGCCGTCGCGTCGCATCTTCCCGCTTTATCGGGGCAGTTAATATGGGATGACCGTTATCTGGCCCAGGAGAACCCCTTTATTAAGAGCCCAATCTTCATTTTGGAAGTCTTTCGGCACCACCTCTTTCTCGACTCCCTATCGCCCCATTATCGGCCGGTGCAGAACCTCTCCTACATGTGGGATTACTTCCTCTGGAATACCAATCCCTATGGTTATCACCTGACCAACGTCCTGCTTCACGCCACGAGTGGATTGCTTATCTACTTTCTCCTCCGGCGCCTCTTCCGAAACTTACTTGGCGAAAAGGCAAATTCATCCGTCAGCCGAATCACCTTTGCTTTTGTAGCTCCCTTCCTGGTCGCGCTGCTTTGGGTCGTGCATCCGGTCCATAGTGCGGCGGTTGATTACATCTCGGGCCGGGCCGACAGCGTGGCGGCGGTCTTTTCCGCTGGAGGCTGGCTGCTGTTTCTACGAGCCCGATCGATTCCTATCCGCTGGCAGGCTGCGATGGTATACGCCGCGGCCTCTGCCGCTGGGTTGCTCGCTCTCGGTTCCCGTGAAACGGCAGGTCTCTGGCTGGCAATCTTCCTCGGTTATCACCTCGCCTTCGAAAAGATCATGACCCGCCGGTCAAAGGCTGCCCTGATAGCCTTTGCCGTCTCTCTCTTTGCCCTCTATCTGGGTCTGCGGCATCTCCCGGAACAACGTTCGGGCGAGGCGGCAGTGAACGAGTGGAAGGCTCCGGTGCGGGCGGTCCTGATGTTGCGCGCGCTTGGCGACTATGGGCGCCTGATGGTCTTTCCGTCGCATCTCCTGATGGAGCGGACGATCCTCAAAGGAGATAACTACAATAGCCGGGCAACCTGGGAGCGCTCCGCCGGCACGGAATATCTTTCCATCGGCGGCTTGGGCCTGCTCGCTCTCCTTGTTGCCGCCTGCAAATGGCGCGGCCCGGCCCGCAGCCTGCGAATTTTCGGGGCCAGCTGGTTCCTTTTTGCCTATCTTCCTACTTCTAACATTGTCAGTCTTAATGCCACCGTGGCTGAGCATTGGTTATATTTACCCAGCATTGGCTTGCTCATGTTTCTGGCCGGCTGCGCTCACGATCTTCCGGTCAGCTGGCGCAAAGGACTTCTCGTCGCCGCTGGCTGCGCCATCCTCGGCCTGAGCGTACGGAGCGCGGTGCGAAGCGCGGATTGGCTTAATGCCGAGACTTTCTACGAGAAGACTCTCACGGAAGGCGCGGCCGGGCTGCGGATCACGATCAATCTTGCTTTGGTTTATAGCGGGCAGGGTGAGTATGCCAAGGCGGAGAAACTTTGTCGCCAGGTCTTAGCGCTTTCTCCTGGTTACCCAATGGCTCGGAACAATCTCGCCCACGTCCTTTCGCGCGAGGGTAAGATCAAGGAGGCCGAGGCGCTCTTCGTGGCGGATACCAAGGCAGCGGAAGCGGCCCGCAGTGGGTCGCCGCGAACGTGGATCGCCGCCTGCAACCTGGCGCGCTTGCGTCATTTTCAAAAGGACGACAAGGCTGCCTTCGCGGTCCTGGATCAAGCTCAGATAGATTATCCTGAGGTCTGGGAGCTGATCAGTTACAAGGCAGAGTTACTCCGGGAAACGAAGGGGCCGGATGCGGCGCTGCAAGCGGTGGAAGATTTCGCCCGGGCTAACTGGTGGCATTACGGCGCCGCGGTAGCTCTCGGCCGGCTCTATGCGCAAAAAGGCAACGTGCTGCAAGCCAAGGCTGCCCTGCGGCATGCCAGTTGGCTCGATGTGCACGACGCGGAAGCGCTCAATCTAGTCGCTACCATGAGTCTGCGGCAGAACCATCTTGAGGAAGCTTTCGCGGCCCAGAACCGTGCGGTGGCGCGGCAACCGGATCAGCCGCGCCAGTATGTGCTGCTTTCGGAGATTTTGGAGAAAATGGGACGCAAAAGCGAAGCCCGGCTGGCGCACGCACAAGTGGCTCGCCTCGAGAGTCTCGCCCGGCAGAACGCTTCCCTGATCAATTGACTACCGGCTCCGTCAGCCGCGGCGCGAATTGACAGATGGAGGCGTGCCGCTACCATCGGCGGCGAACGCCGCCGCCTATGCCCGCGAGAATTTTTACCGACCAAGAGGTTCAGCTCGGGCCCCTGCTGGACAAGACTTGTGCCGTGATCGGCTACGGCGCGCAGGGTCGCGCGCACGCCCTGAACCTCCGTGACAGCGGCATTCCGGTGCTGGTAGGTCTGCCGCCGAAAAGCCGCTCCCGCGTCACCGCGCGCAAGGACGGGCTTCGCACCACCACCACCGCCACCGCCGTGGGTAAGGCGGACGTGATTTTTCTGGCTGTGCCCGATACCAAAATGGCGGAAATCTTCCAGGCCGACATCGCGCGCAACCTGCGCAGCGGGCAGACGCTCCTCTTTGCCCACGGTTTTGCCATTCATTATCGCACGGTCGTCCCGCCTAACGATGTCGATGTGGTCATGGTGGCGCCGAAAGGGCTCGGCCCGATGGTGCGGACCCAGTTTGTCGAAGGGGGCGGAGTGCCTTGCGTGATCGCGATCGAGCAGGATGCCACCGGGCAGGCGCGGGCCACCGCCTTCGCCTACGCCAAGGCGATCGGGGGGACTCGAGCGGGAGTGATAGAAACCTCGTTTCAGGAGGAAACGGAGGCGGACCTGTTCGCGGAGCAGGCGGTGTTATGCGGCGGGATGAGCGCTTTGGTTACGGCCGGATTCGAGATTCTGGTCGAGGCTGGTTATCAACCGGAAGTGGCTTACTTCGAGTGCCTGCACGAGCTCAAGTTCATCGTTGACCTGGCACATCGCGCCGGGATCCGCGGAATGCGCGCCCGCATTTCCGAGACGGCGAAATGGGGCGACGTCTCCGTCGGTCCCCGGATCATCGACGATTCGGTCAAGGCCCGAATGAAGGAGGTGCTGACGGAGATTCAGGAAGGAAAATTTGCCAAAAAGTGGCTGCGTGAATCGGCCACCGGGAAAAAAGAATACGAGCGGCTGCTCCGGGCCGCCGCTGAGCACCCGATCGAGAAAGTGGGCGAACGTCTTCGCCACCGGATGCCCTGGCTTGAGGAACAATCCTAGGGCACCCGGGAGCGCCGCTGCGGTCAGCGGCACCCGATCGAGACGAGGCCCGGCTCGTCTGGCCTAACGAATTATGTTCTCGCCGCGGCCGATGATCTGCACCGGCGTGGCCGTCGTCATGACTCCACCGATCACATAGTTGATCGGCTTCGGGATCGCCGAAGCTGAGGTGAGGACGTAGACTTTGATTACTTTCGGCGCGGGCAATTCCTGCGCCTGGTGTGGCTGCGCATTTTCGCTCGATTCCCGATAGTTCACCGGGCCGGCGATGGCAGTGGCACTCAGGCACGTTCCCGCGGCGCAGGCCGCGGCGAACAGGAACAAACCGCGCAGATGGAACCATCCGCTTCTAGTTTTCATGGGAGGAGTCTGCGCCCGGCAACGTCTTGAAACAAGACCCTTTATCGGATTAAAATCCGACCTTTTCGGCTATTCGTCCCAGAGAAAATGCTCCAGCCGCAACTGGGTGAGGCGGGCTTTCGCTTCGTCGCTGCGCGCACCGCCGACCGCGGCCAGCTTGCGATAGACTGCGACGGCCGATTTCCAGTCGCTGCTTTCCTCGAGCAGATGGGCCGCGTTAAAGCCCGCCTTGTAGAACCAGAAAAACTCGTGCGACCGATCCGGTCGCACGGTTTCGTCGATGACGGAATAGTAGGTCGTGAGGGCGGCGGTCTTATCGCCCAGTTTCTCCAGCGCCTTGCCTTTCTTAAACTGGGCCTGGTTGCGCCAATGCGGCGGCACCCCCGGCTCCGTCGCGAGCTCCTGGTAGAGCGCGATGGCCTGCCGATAGTTCACTGGATCGGTCGCGCCCATCTCGTAAAAAATGTCGGCCTTGCCGCAGAGCGCTTCGCGGTGTTCGGCTGGCTTCGTCTCGTTCTTCAGGACCTCGTCGTAGAGCGCGAGAGCCTCGCGATTCCGGCCCAGCCGGCGCTCGATGGCGGCTTCCTCGTTCCGTGCCGCCCACATCAGGCCGCCGTTTAATTTCACCACCTCATCGAGCAAGGCGAGAGCGTGATCGAGCGCACCGCTCGCCATGCTCGACATGGCGGAACGGGCGGCGAAGAAAAGGGCCTTCTCGGCCAGGGGCGCCTCGGGATTTTGCTGCGCCAGGAGCTCAAACTGCGTCTGGGCGTTGGCGAAATCCTGCCGGCGAAAATAGGACTCGGCCAGCTTCATCCGGACCTCGGCGGTGAAGCGCGAATTTGGATGCTGCTCGAGGAACTTCTTCGCCGCCTCGATCACCGCCATCTCACCCGCCGTGGGAGTGGCGTCCTCGATCCAGATCTGCAGGTAATCGGCCCGCTCCAGCGCCGCCGGGGTCGGGTTCCTCTGGCGCGCCTGAGCGAGAACGTGCCGCGCTTTCTCCAACTCGGGCGGGCGGGCATGGAAAGCGAGTTCGGCCAGCGCCACCCGGGCTTCGGAGACGCGCGGACTCTGCGGAAAATCGCGGATGAATTTCTCGAAAGTGGCGGCGGCTTCCGGCTTTCCCTGCGCCGCCTGCACCGCCCCTTCTTCGAGCAGCAGGTCGCCCTGCACGGAGCGATTACCGGGCTCGAGACTGATCTTGCGATAGTCGTCGGCAAATTCCTTTTCCCGATCGAGCCGCAGCCAGCAGAGGGCGGCGTTAAAGAGCGCGTCGGGCGCGAGAGCCGGCGCCTGCCGGGCTACATCTTCGTAGAGCGGGGCGGCCTGGGCGAGCTGGCCGCTGCGGTAGTTGGCCTCCGCAATTAACCAATCGGTCTGCTGCCGGAAGGCCGGATCGTCCTTGCGCGCCCGGGCCGCCTCCGCCGCGGCGATGGCGGCCGGCCATTCGCCCTTTTGCAGATGCAGGCGAGCCAGTTCCAAAATCGCCTCGCCTAACGCCGGCACCCGCACCTTGCTCTCGCGCAGCGAGGTGAGGAGATCGATCGCCCGGTCGCGATCCCCGGAGCGGAGGACGCTGCGGGCGAAATACCATTGGGCCAGGGCCTGGCGCGGCTGGGCCGGGTCGCGCATCCAGCGTTCCAATTCATTGGTGGAGGGTTTGCGTTCCATCCGATAAAGCTCGTCCAGCTTGGCCAGGATGGCCGGGAGCGAGGGATCGTTAGGGTGATGATCGATGAACTCCTCCAGCACGTCGTCGCCTCCCTCGGGCGTTTTCAGCATTTCGTGCGCGTCAGCGATGGCAAAGAGCGCGGCGACGAGCAGACGATGCGAAACGCCTTCCGGATTTTTCAGCAGCACGCTCAGGGTCTCGATCGCACGCTGCGCGTGGCCCTGGGCCAGGCTCAAACGCCCGAAGAGATAGCGTCGTTCGCCCCGCTCCGTCGCCAGCTTTGCCTTCGTCTCGCGCAGAAGGCGGTCGGCTTCGGGATAAGCGCCGCGCTCGATCAATAATTGGGCCCGGCCCAGTTTCGCCCGGGTGCTCCAGGCCGGGACGTTTTCGAGACTGGCCAGCACTTTCATTGCTTCCTCTATTTGGCCCAGCGCGCGGAGCGCTTCGGCCTCTCCAAAAGCCGCCTCCGCCCGGCGCGGCGATTTTTCATCGGCGGCGACCTGGCGATAGAGCGGGAGCGCGGCCGACCAGCGATCGAGCGCGGCAAAGGCCTGCGCCTGCCAAAAACTGCTTTCTGAATTGCGCGGGGCGGTCACCGCCAGCGCCTCCTCCGGCCGCTCGGCCCGGACGAAAGCCACCAGCAGTTTGGCCCGCGCAATCTGCTGCTCCGCCGGGGTGGGTTTTTGGGCGAGGAGGTTTTGCAGCCGGGCGATGGCCACTTCCGGAACGCCATCGCCCAGCGGAGCCGTCGCCGCCTGCAGCGCCGCGCTTTCCCCGGCCAAAGCGCTCGTGCCTAACGAAAAGCAAACAACGAAGGGAAGCGGCGCTTTCATTTGCCTAACGACTCCTGCAGATGCTGCCCGGTGTAGCTCTCCGCCACCTGCGCCACTTCCTCCGGCGGGCCAGTGGCGACGATGCGGCCGCCTCCCTCCCCGCCTTCCGGGCCGAGATCGATCACCCAATCGGCGCATTTAATCATCTCGAGATTGTGCTCGATCACGACCAGAGTGTTGCCGGAGTCGCGCAGTTTCATCAGCACCTGGAGAAGTTTTTCGATGTCGGCAAAGTGCAGCCCGGTGGTCGGTTCGTCGAGGATGTAGAGGGTGCGGCCGGTCGCTTTCTTGGCCAGCTCGGTGGCGAGCTTGATCCGCTGCGCTTCCCCGCCCGAGAGGGTGGTGCCGGCCTGGCCGAGGCGCAAATAGCCGAGGCCGACATCCTGCAGCGCGCTCAGTTTGTCGGAGACCTTTGGCACGTTGCGAAAAAATCGGGCCGCTTCATCCACCGTCATCTCGAGGATATCGGCGATGTTTTTGCCCTTGAAGGTGATCTCGAGCGTCTCGCGGTTGTAGCGTTTGCCCTGGCACACTTCGCAGACGGCGTAGGCGTCGGCGAGGAAATGCATCTCGATCTTGATCAGGCCGTCGCCCTGGCAGTTTTCGCAGCGGCCGCCTTTGACGTTAAAGCTGAAGCGGCCCGCGTTATAGCCGCGAATCCGCGCTGCTGGGAGCTGGCTGAAGAGCTCGCGGATGGGGGTAAAAGCGCCGGTGTAAGTGACCGGGTTGGAGCGCGGGGTGCGGCCAATCGCGCTCTGGTCGATCACGATCGCCTTGTCGATCTGGTCGAGCCCACGGAGGGCACGATGTTCGCCCGGCTTGTCCTTGGAATGGTAAAAATAACGGAAGAGCGCGCGACGCAGAATGTCGTCGATCAAGGTGGATTTGCCGCTGCCGGAGACGCCGGTGACGCAGGTGAAACAGCCTAACGGAAAAGCCGCAGTCACGTTCTTGAGATTATTTTCCGTCGCCCCGACGACGGTTATCCAGCCGTCGGAGGAATCGTTAGCCGGCCGCGGCGCGGTGCGATGGCGCGGGATGGCGATCTTGGAACGGCCCGACAAATAAGCGGCGGTGGGCGAGTTTTTCGCCTCGAGGATTTCCGCCAGCGTGCCCTCGGCCACGATTTCGCCGCCACGCGGGCCGGCCCCAGGGCCGAGGTCGAGGATGTAATCGGCCGCGCGGATGGTTTCCTCGTCGTGCTCGACCACGATGACGGAATTCCCCAGGTCGCGCAGCCGGCGCAGGGTGCCGATGAGGCGGGCGTTATCCCGCTGGTGCAGGCCGATGCTGGGCTCATCGAGTACGTAGAGCACGCCGGCCAGACCAGAGCCGATCTGGGTGGCGAGGCGGATGCGCTGCGCTTCGCCGCCGGAGAGGGTGCCGCTCTCGCGGTTGAGGGTGAGATAATCGAGCCCGACCTCGAGCAGAAAGGCGAGGCGCGAGGAAATCTCGTGCACCACTTCGGAGACGATCTCGGTCTGCTGCGCGCTGAGCTGCAGGTGTCTGATGAACTGGGCCGCGGCGGCGATTGTCAGCTCGCAGAACTGATGAATGTTGGCCTCGCGCCCGTCGCGTTCCTGGATCGTGACCGCGAGAATCTCCGGTTTCAGCCGCGCACCGTGGCAGAGCGAACAGGGCGCCCGGTTCATAAAGGCGCGGATGCGGCTGCGGGTGAGCTCGCTTTCCGTTTCCTGATAGAGCCGCTGCAGCTGCGGGAGCAAGCCCTCGAAGGGCCGCGCCGTCTTGCTCGTGCCGCGGCCGTTGCCGCCGAAGTTCATCTCGATCGGCTGATCGCCGGTGCCGAAATAGAGCGCCTTTTTGAACGGCTCGGGCAAATCAGCGAAGGGAATGTTGTCCGCTACGTCGAAATGCCTAACGAGCGCGGCCTGCAGCCCGCGATAGTAGGCCTGCATCCGCTTCGTCCCGCGGCGCCAGGGCACGACCGCGCCCTCCCGGAGCGACTTGGTCGTATCGGTCACCATCAGCTCCGGGTCGCAGACCAATTGAGTGCCGAGACCGTGACAGGCGGGACAGGCGCCGAGGTGGCTGTTAAAGGAAAAATGCTTGGGGGTCAGCTGGCCTAACGAGAAGTTGGTCTCGGGATTTCCGTAGTCGGTCGAGTAACGGATCTCGTCCCATTTCGCCTCGCCCGCTCCGCGCAAGACCAGCAGCCGGTTCTCGCCCCATTTCAAGGCGGTCTCGACCGAGTCGGCCAGCCGGGTCCGGATCCCGTCGCGCACGACCAGCCGATCGACCACCGCTTCGATGGTGTGCCGTTCCCCTTTTTTCAGCCGGATCGGCTCCGGCCGCCCCAGCTCGACGATCTCGCCATCGACCCGGATGCGGACGAAGCCTTCCCGCTTCGTCTTCTCAATCACGTCACGGAATTCGCCCACCTCGTGGCGAATCAGCGGCGCGAGCAGGATGATTTTCGTCTCCGCCGGATACTCCAGAATTTGGTCGACGATCTGTTGCGCGGTCTGGCGAAAGATTGGCTGGCCGGTCGCGGGATCGTGCGGCTGACCGACGGCGGAAAAGAGGACGCGCAGGTAATCGTAAATCTCGGTCGTGGTGGCGATGATGGAACGCGGATTCGTGCCGGAAGTGCGCTGCTCGATCGCGATCGCGGGAGAGAGACCTTCGATGAAATCGACCTCCGGTTTCTCCATTTGATCGAGGAATTGGCGGGCGTAAGCAGAGAGGCTTTCGACGTACCGGCGCTGCCCTTCGGCATAGAGTGTATCGAAGGCGAGGGACGATTTTCCCGAGCCGCTCAGGCCGGTGATCACGACCAATTCCTCCCGCGGAAT
This sequence comes from Chthoniobacterales bacterium, assembly GCA_965217735.1. Taxonomy (GTDB): domain Bacteria; phylum Verrucomicrobiota; class Verrucomicrobiia; order Chthoniobacterales; family UBA10450; genus Palsa-1392. The sequence continues at coordinate 123,679 of CBDCJE010000001.1, forward strand.
CTCGACGTGGAGATTCTTTAGATTGTGCTGGCGCGCACCACTGATCTTGATACTCTTTGCAGGCATCGGACGGGATTTGTCGAACCTTTTAGTCAAGCACACCCGTCTGTTTTCTCCAGAGAATTTGACCCGATCATGACCGAGCCCGTCAGCCAAATCCCGCAGGAAGAAATCGCGCAACTGCAAAAGAAGTTCAGCGAGATCAAGCATTCCATTAACAACGCCCTGGCGGTGATGATGGCTCTTTCCGAGATGTCACAGCGCCGGCCGGATTACTCGGAAAAACTTGCCACCACGGTGCTGACGAAAGCGCCGCAGATCGTGACCAGCCTGCAGGAGTTCACCAACACGCTGAACGAGAAGGCCGGACAAAAGTCAGCGGAAAAAGTTTAGGCGGTTTCAGCCGCGCCGGGGCAGTGACGCTGCCCGGAAATTTTTTGCGGCCGACGGTTTCTCCCGCGTTTGCGGAGCGCCACGTCTACAGAGTGAGCAGCAGCTCGGCGATCTCGAGCGCGGCGTGCGGACGGCTCAGGCGGCTGATGTTTTCCGACCACTCGCGCCATCGCCGGGCCTCGTCGGCAAAGGCTCGCTCAACCGCAGTCACAATCGCCGCGGGCGTGACCGCGATGATTCCCGACCGAGTGCTCTCGAGCAGGCGCGCGTTTCCTTCCTCCTGCCCGGGCACGATCTGGCTCACAATCATGGGGCACCTGGCTGCAATCGTCTCCTGCACGGTGGCGCCGCCCGCTTTGCTGATGAGCAAATGGCTTTCCAACAGCAAACGCGGCAATTGGTCGCTCCAGCCCACAATCTCAAACGGGCGGGTCGTCTCCGCCCGCACCGCCTCGACGGTGTGCCGCAGCCGCTCGTCGCGCCCGACCGTGACGGTGAGGTGCACGTGCGGCAGGCGGAGCAGCCCGCGAATGATTTCGGGCGCGGCGCGCCCGCCGGCATTGATCATATAAAGGATGCGGCGCTCGCCCTCGGCCGTGGCTGGCTGGCGCAATTCGCCCAGCTCGGCGATTCTCGGAGTGACGGGAAACCCGGTGACCCGCAGCTTTTCCTCCGGCACCCCCGCAGCCGAGACGACGGCGGCGGTTTCATCGTTAGGGAGGAGGAAAAGATCGGCCCTGCCCCGATACCAGATGGCGTTCACGGTGATCGAGTCGGTGATGCAGACTACCCGGCGGAAGGCAGCCGGCGCCTCCTTCATGATCGCCTCCAGCAGGTAGGGATAAGCCGGGTAAACCATCACCACCGCGCTCGGTTGGAAACGAAGGAGGAGGCGGCTGAGTCGTGCCCGGGCCATGAACAGCCAGCCCATTTGCGCCCCGTAATTCTGCTGCCGATCGAGCCAGCGGTAGAACTTTCCCCAGGTCTCCGGAGCGCGATTGATCATGGCCAGGTAACCGCGCCGGGTCCAATCGTTGGCCACCCCGTAGGTCTCGGCAAAGAGGTCGTGCAGCTCGACTTCTGCCCTCCCGCCGCTGTGCGCGGCGAGGCCGTCGCGCATCCCGCGAGCGGCGGCGTTGTGGCCTTCGCCAAAGCCGGCGGTCAGGATCAGGATTCGTTTCTCCATTCGTTAGGCCAGGCCGTCGGCGGAGAGTTTAATGGCAATCATCGGACAGCAAAGTAAACTTCGCGTGACGTGAAATTCCTCCACTTAACCGGCCGGGTGGTGCGCCGCCTCGTCTGGGAAACCGCCACCGACCAGACGATGGGGCTCTCCGGCCAGATGGCCTACCAATTCCTCCTCACCCTCGTGCCGGGGCTCCTTTTCCTCTGGCACCTGCTCAGCCTTTTCGGCACCGACCCGGGCAAGCTGCACAAGATGCTTGGGGTGGTGCGCACCTTTCTTCCGCCCGACCCGAAGATCCAGGAAATCCTCGACACCATCGTGGCCAACGTCATCGTGACCCCGACTAACAGCGCCCTGACCACCGCCGGCGTCGTCTTCGGCATCTACCTCGGGACGATGTTCATCTCCACCATCTCGCACGCGCTCAGCCGCACTCATGGGGTGACCGAGGACCGCAATTGGTGGTCGAAATACATCATCTCCTTCCTCCTCCTTTTCTGGTTCGGCCTGACCATTCTGCTCGCCTTTAACATCACCGTCTTCGGCGAGACGCTGGCCGGCATCGCGGAGGTGAATTTCCAGCTCGGCATCCCGCTGCAGAGCTGGGTGGCGGCGCTCAACCTTCCCTGCACCTTCCTCGCCCTGGTCGTTCTCGCGCTCGCGCTTTACCTTCTCACCCCGGAGAATTATCTGACCATTCGCCAGGCTCTCCCGGGCGCGCTTTTCTTCTCCGCCGGCTGGATGACGGTGACCAAGCTCTTCCAATTCTACGTCGCGCGCTACGATCGCTATAACCCGACCTACCTTGCTCTTGCCTCCATCATCATGCTCCTGACCTGGATGTATCTGACCTGCCTGCTGTTGTTGTTAGGCGGAAAACTCAATGCCATCCTGCGCCGGGAAAGCGAGCGCGCCGCGGCCCGGGCCGAGCACACGACCGCAGCCGAGCCGCAGCCAGCCTAACGCTAATCGCTTTGAGCCGACTGCGCATTCACCGCCGCTGGCCGCTGCTGCTCTGCGCCCTTTTCCTCGTCACTGGCCTCGTCGGCAGCGTCACTCACGCCGAGCTGACGGAGGAGGAAAAGAAACAGCTCTTCCTCAAAACGCGCGAAAAAATGCGCACCGTCTCCACCCCCGCCCCGGAGAAATCGGCCACGCCGCGGCGGAAGCCAAAACCGGCGGCGCGGCCGCCCTCGAAAAAGAAGAAGCCGACCCCCGAAGCGGAGGAAGAAAAACCGGCGCGCACTCCCCGTCCGAAAGAGCAGCCGGCTCGTACCCCGCGGCCGCAGGCGGAAGAGACTCCCGAGCGCCGGCCACCCCCGGAGAAGCCGACTCCGCCCCGAGCCATCTCGGCCACGCCGGCGGAAAAGAAAAGCCGGGATCCGGCTCAGGTGGTGGTGAAAAAATCCGGCTACCAGAAGCCGCGGGGTTTTTCTCTCCTCCCCTTCCATCTCTTCGGGAAACGCTACAAATATTTGACCAGCGCGGTGCGCAAGGAGATCGATCGCGCGCCCGTCCTGCGCGAGCGCTGGCGCTTCATCATCGTGCACAACAGCGGCACCCGGCAGGGCAACGCCCGCATTTTCGATTACTACCACAAACACGTGCGGCGGATGCAAAACGGGCTGGCCTATCATTTCGTCATCGGCAACGGCACCTCCTCCGGCAACGGCGAAATCGAAGTCGGCAACCGCTGGCGGCGCCAGATCAATGGCGGCCATGTGCACAGCGATTACCTCAACAATATTTCGTTAGGCATCTGCCTGGTGGGCGATTTCAACCGCGACCAGCCGACCCGGGCTCAGCTCGAGAGTTGTGAGGAATTGATCCGCTACCTGCGCGATCGCTGTGGCAAGGTGGACCGGCACGAAATCCCGGTGCGCCCCCATCGCGACATGAATCCGCCGCGCTGGGCGACCGACTGTCCGGGCGACGATTTCCCCTATCGATGGTTTAGCCAGTTTCGCTAGTTTTCCGGGAGCAAGATCGGTTTCCCGTAACCGACTGAGGGCCGCGATGTCTCCATTCCCACGTATGTCCGACTCGCTTTCCTCTTCCTGGCGCCTGCTGGCGGCGGTTTTTCTCGGCGCGACGGCTCTCCTCACGCTCGGCTGTGCCGACGACCGTTTCCTGCCGCCGCCCGATGGCGCGCCCTACGGCCAGACCCAGCCCGACGAAGCGCAACCGCTCGAGCCGCCGGCCGACCTATAGCGGCCAGCAGCCGGCCGCTCTCTGGCAGGACTCAGCGCCTCCGTCTGATAGAGTGGACGAATGAGTAAAGCTTTTACCCGGGAAGAAAATGACGGGCCGGACATTCCCGATCTGCCGCCGGTAGTCTCCTCCCTGCCAGAAGGCGCCCGAAATTACATGACCACGGCTGGCGCCCGAAAACTCCGGGCCGAGCTGGAGCAGCTGATGAACGAGAAACGCCCGGCTCTGGTCGCAGCGGGCGTCGATCCCGACGCCAAACGCCAACTGGCCGCGCTCGATCAGCGAATCCGCCAGCTGGAGCAGAGTCTGCAAACTGCGGAAGTGGTGGCGCCGCCCGCGGGTGAGCCGGCGGTGGTCCGATTCGGCGCCACGGTCACGGTGCGGGAAGCCAGCGGCGAGGAATCGACCTACCGCATCGTCGGAGTGGATGAAGCCGATCCCGCGCGCGGCTGGGTCAGCACCCAGGCGCCGATCGCCCGCGCCTTGCTCAACGCTGAACTCGGCCAGCGAGTTCGGTTCCGTTTTCCTTCCGGCGAGGAAGAGTTGGAAGTGATCGCGGTTCGTTACGAGTGACCGCAGACAAAAGTTCGACCACGCCGCCGAGCGATGAAACGCTTAGGCTATGAAGGCGCTCATCCTCTTCGTCGGTTGGTGCATCTTGTTCGTTCTGTGCTGGCCGCTGGCTCTGCTCGCGCTCATTCTCTTTCCTTTCGTCTGGCTGATCGCGCTGCCTTTTCGGTTGCTCGGGCTCACTTTTGAGGCCCTGCTTAAGACCATCAGCGCGATTCTCCTTCTGCCCGCGCGTTTGTTAGGCTGGCGCCGTTCCCAGGCCTGATCGACCCGGAAGTTCGTTAGGGCGGGTCGCCCTGCCCTAACGCGGAACGGTCCTCGCCGTATAGACAACCGGGACATGCCCACTATTTTCGCGCATGAAACGTTGTCGCTTCCTGCTCGCATTTTTCCTTGGGATTTCGCTCTGCAGCGGGGCCTGGGCAAAGGCTCCCGCCTTCCAGTATCCCGCAGCGCCCAAGGGCAATCAGGTCGACAACTACCACGGCACCAAAGTGGCCGATCCCTATCGCTGGCTGGAGGATCCCGACGCGCCCGCCTCGCGGAAGTGGATCGAAGCCGAGAACAAGATCACGTTTCAATTCCTCGAGGCCATTCCGCAGCGAGTCGCGATCAAGGCCCGGCTGAAGGAGCTCTGGGACTACGAGCGCTACGGCGTGCCTTTCAAGGAGGAATCCCGCTATTTTTTTTCCAAAAACAGCGGTCTGCAGAATCAGAGTGTCATCTATACCACGGAGGATTTCGCCCAAGCGCCGCGCGAGCTGATTGATCCGAACAAGCTCTCCAAAGACGGCACGGTGGCCATGAGCGGGACGGCGGTGAGCGATGACGCCAGGCTCTTCGCTTACGGTCTGGAAACGGCCGGGTCCGATTGGCAACGCTGGAAAGTGCGAGACATCGCGACCGGCCAGGATCGCCCGGATGATCTTGATTGGATCAAGTTCTCCGGCGCGTCCTGGCTCAAGGATGGGACCGGCTTTTTCTACAGCCGCTACGATGAGCCAAAGGGCGAGAACAAACTGCGCGCTCAGGTCTACAATCAGAAGCTCTTCTTTCACCAGCTCGGCACGCCGCAAAAAGAGGACAAGTTAATCTATCAACGGCCCGAGCATAAGGACTGGCTTTTTAGCGGCACGGTGACCGACGATGGTCACTATCTCATCATCGATGTGAGCCATGGGACCGATCCGAAGAACCGTGTCTTTTACAAAGACCTGAGCAAACCGGAGTCGCAGGTAGTGGAATTGCTGCCTAACGGCGATGCGGCCTATAACTTCATTGGCAACGAGGGCCCGACTTTTTGGTTCCAGACCGATCTGAAGGCTGCGCTTGGCCGCATTGTCGCAATCGATACCACCCAGCCGCTGCCGGCTCAGCCTAACGAAGTTGTGGCGGAATCAGCCGACAAACTGGAAGGAGTCAGCCTGGTCGGGGAACGCTTCGTGGCCGAGTATTTGAAGGACGCGCACAGCCTGGTAAAGCTGTTCAAACTGGATGGCAAGCCGGAGGGCGAGATCGCCCTGCCGGGGCTGGGCTCAGCCGCTGGTTTTACCGGTCATCGGCCGGATAAGGAAACCTTCTACTCCTTCACCAGCTTCACCACGCCGGCGACAATTTATCGCTATGACTTCGCCAGCCGAAAGAGTGCACCGCTCTTTGCCCCCAAAGTGAAGTTCGACCCTAACGACTATACGACAGAGCAGGTCTTCTACTCCAGTGCCGACGGGACGAAGGTGCCGATGTTTATTTCCTACAAGAAAGGCCTGAAGAAAAATGGCGAGAACCCGACCTATCTCTATGGCTATGGCGGGTTCGACATCTCGCTCACGCCCTCCTTTAATCCGGCGAACCTAGTCTGGATGGAAATGGGCGGGATCTACGCGGTGCCCAACCTGCGCGGAGGCGGCGAATATGGCGAGAGATGGCACGAAGGCGGGATGAAGCACGCGAAGCAGAACGTCTTCAACGATTTCATCGCCGCAGCCCAATACCTGATCGACCAGAAATACACTTCCACCCCGAAACTGGCCATCGGCGGCGGGAGCAACGGCGGCCTTCTCGTCGGCGCCTGTCTGACCCAGCGGCCTGATCTTTTCGGCGCCGCGACCCCGGCAGTCGGGGTCATGGACATGCTCCGGTTCCAGAAGTTCACCATCGGCTGGGCCTGGGCCTCGGATTACGGGAGCTCGGATAATGCGGAGGATTTTCCCTATCTCTACGCCTACTCACCGCTGCATCACATCGCCCAGGGGACGAAATACCCGGCCACGCTCATCACCACGGCCGACCACGACGATCGGGTGGTGCCGGCGCATAGCTTTAAGTTTGCGGCGACGCTCCAAGCCGCTCAGGCTGGCCCGGCGCCGATCCTGATTCGGATTGAAACCAAAGCGGGCCATGGCGCGGGCAAACCGACGACCAAGATCATCGACGAAATCGGTGATCGCTGGGCCTTTCTGAGCAAGGTGCTGGAGATGAATCTCACCGCCACACCGGAAGCGAAGACGAGCGCCACCCCGGCTAACGACTAACGAATCCAAGGGCCCGCGAATTATTCATTCAGGGCGTAGACTTCGAAGAGGGCGACTCCGACGCTGCCATTGGCTCCGCGGATGATGCCGGAGTAAGCGCCAGGGGCGAGCGTGGCCACGATGGCGGCCTCGCGATTGTCGGTCGGTGCGACGGTGGAATCGACGATGGCGCCTTCCTGCGAGGTGCGCCAGTTATCGTTCGAGGCCAGGAGCGAGCCGTTGCTGTCGTAAAGCTCCAGCATGGGATCGAGCAACGCATCGGAGACGCCGCCCGAGATGAGGGAGGGGCCGATCGCCCGCACGATCAGCTTGGTGCCAGTGGTGCCACCGAGAATGAAACCGCCGATCATGACATTGTCGCCCGAGTCCACCCGGCTGCGGGTGGAGATGTTCGCGATCCGCCCGAGATCGGGGTCCAAATCATAAAGTTCAACCAAGGCGACGCCGGTGGTGGCTCCCTTGCCGCTGACGATGGCGCTGTAGGAACCGGGAACGAGACTGGCGACCAAGGCCGCTTCCCGGGGATCGGAAGGCGCGATTCCATAGGCGCTCACTTCTTCACCTGGCACGTTCCAGCTGTCGTTGGTCGCCACCACTTTGCCAAAGGCATCGATAATCTGGAGCACCGGATCGCCCATCGCGCCGACCACGCCGGATTCGGCCAGGGAAGGTCCGATGGCGCGCAAAGCGACTTTCTTCGGGACAAGGCCGTCGACGATAAAGCCGCCGATCAACACGTTTTCGCCCGTGTGCACAAAGGTGCGGCTGGAGATGTTGATGAGGGCTGCGGGCGGGATGCGGTGGTTCGTCCCCACCGTCGCGGAGACGGGTGCCGAAAGGGCGCTTTCCCCGCCGGTGGTGTTAAAGGCGGAGACGGCGAAGGTATAGGTGACGCCTTTGGTCAGTTTCTTGACCACGGCGGTGGGCGAAGTCACCTCGGTCACCTGGCTTAACGGGGCGGAAGGAGGCCCGTAATAGAGCCGGTAACCGGCGATATCAGGCTCGGAGTTGGCATTCCAAGAGAGGGTCAGAGTCGCGGCCGAAGCACTAAGAGCGAGAAAAGGACCAAGGAGGAGAAAGAGAATAAGGTTGCGATTCGTCATAATTGCAATAATTACTAGAGCAGACGACATGCCGCGGCCTCCCGCCTTTCAACTGAACGCGGAATAAGTTTCATAAATCATTCTGCGGGCGTGTTTCTCACTCTCTGCCACCCAGGCCACGGCTGGGTTTTGGCCTCAGCCGATTTTTCCCGGCCGGAGAAAATGCCGTCATGAGGAACCCCGAGTCGCATCAAAACGAGCTGGACCCAAAGGGGCCGGGGTCGCCAACGAAGCCGCCGTGTAGTGCGAATGCGTCATGACCCCGGGCCGAACCCGCCGCCTCCTCCTTCTCCCGCCACCGTTCGCAGCAACAGGTGATCCAGGTCGCGCGCCACTCGATCATGACTGAGGTGGCTTAGTTCCTGCTAAACAGAGAGTATTATGAAAGAACCCCTGCGGATCCTGGCAGTCGAAGACGAGAAAGCGGTGGCTCAGATTCTCGCCGTCATCCTGGGCGGACCGATGTCCAAAGTGACCCGCGCCGCCGACGGTTGGGAAGCGCTGATTAAAGTCGCCGCCTCGCCGCAACCGTTCGATCTCGTCATCACCGATCACCGGATGCCGCGAGTCGGAGGCCTGGAGCTGGTCCGGCGCCTGCGCTCGAGAAATTTCGAAGGCAAAATCATGGTCCTTTCCGCTCATCTCTCCGATGAAGACATCCAGGCCTACGAGGAACTGGGAGTCGACATGATGATGTCGAAGCCGTTCGAGTTCGCCGAGATCGAAAACGCCGTCGCCATCCTGACCAAGGGTGCCTCGGTCGCCGCCGCGGCCTGACGTCCCTTCCGCGCTCCGAGCGCAGATTCGAGCCGGCGCGGGCAGCGCACCGGAGAGCTTTTCACTTGCCGCCAAACCACCCGCTCGCGATAGTGCGCGGCGGCTTTCCCAGGGGGTATAGCTCAGTTGGTAGAGCGTCTCGTTCGCAATGAGAAGGTCAGGGGTTCGAATCCCCTTACCTCCAGCCGCCTCCGGCCTAATCGGCTTCGACCGAGACCGGCTCGTTAGGCGGCGCGGGCGGGCCCGGCACCGGCGCGGGCGCTCGCAGCCGGCTGTTGATCGACTCCACTACGCGCTCCACCCACGGCCCGCGGCCGCGCTCGAAGAGGAAGACGTAGCTGGCCCCCTTTCCCGCTCCTGGCGCGATGAGCAGATTTTCCGAGAGAAATTTCGGCTCCCGGATCGCCTCGCAGCCGTCCAGGCTGATGGTCTGCGCGCGTGCGCCCCAGCCTTTGCGGACGAGAAAGACCAATCGGGCCGCATCCTCGTTCGTGGCCACGAGGAGACCGGAGGAGTTGGCCGCCACTCCGCGCACCTTCTTCGCGATGCAGGGGACAGCCCAGGCGACGCTTTCATTGAGCAGATTCTCGCGGGCAAAGGCGGAGCCGTAGCGCGAGGGCAAGGCGGTGGGCAAACCGGAGCTGGCCTCACTATCCGCCGGACCGTTCAGTTTTTTCCAGATCAGCCAGAGCTTCACCCGCACGGCGCGAAATATTTTCGGAGCCAGATAGAGGATGATGGAGAGGAGAAGAACGAAAACAGCCAGGGCGATGACCGGGTTGAAATGGATCAGGGCCAGGCCGCCGACGACGGCGACATCTTCGAAGAGGCTGAGCCCGATGTTGGAAAACGGCTCGGGCGAGGCGTTGGTGACGAGGCGGGTGGAAGCCTTGGCCGAATGAGTGACCAGGCTGGCGCTGCCGGCGACGAGCGCGACCACGACATCGAAGGCCGGCGTCGGTTCGCCGAGCACGCGAACGGCCAGGAGCGCGCCACCGATCGGGCGGATGATGGTGTGCACGCTGTCCCAGGCGGAGTCGATCCAGGGGATTTTATCGGCGAAAAATTCCACGACGTAGAGCGTGCCGGAGATCCAGAGGATGAGCGGATCGCCCAGGATGGCGAGCGATTGGTATTCCGGCCCCAGGATGATCCAGTGCAGGTGAATGGCCAGACCGGTGACAAAGACGGTGAGGTAAAGGTTCACCCCGGCCAGGCAGGCCAGGCCGAGGGCAACGCCGAGCAACTTTAACTGGTCCACCCCGGAAATTATGCGGGCGCAGGCGGCGAAGTCACGCGCTTTCGGAGCTTTGAGTTGCGATGGCGCCGGAGCGCTGATAACTCCTGCCCATGCTCGACATCCGCCTCATTCGTGAACAGACCGACTTTGTCAAAAGCCGGCTCGCCACCCGTGGCGGCGACGATCAACTGAAAATCGATGAAGTCCTGGCGGTCGATGCCGAGCGGCGCAAACTGGAGACGGCCCTGCAGCAATGTAACGCCGATCGGAAACGGCTGAGCAAAGAGATCGGCGGAGCGCGCGGGCGTGGAGAAGATTCCGGCGCGCTGGAGGAAAAGGTGCGGCAGATCGGCGAGGAAGCTTCCGAGCTCGTTAGGCAAGCCGGCCTCGCGGAAGAGCGCCAGCGCGATTTGCTCCTCAACATTCCCAACCTGCCGCACGCCGATGCGCCGGTCGGGACAAGCGCAGCCGACAACCCCGAGGTGCGCACCTGGGGCGAGAAACCGACGTTTGATTTCCCAGTACTCGATCACGTGGCTCTGGGCGCCAAGTTGAAACTCTTCGATGCGGAGCGCGCGACCAAGCTGAGCGGGAGCGGCTTCATCTGTTTCACCGGCGCCGGGGCGCGGCTGGAACGCTCGCTCATCCAGTTCATGCTCGACCTGCATACGCGGGAGCACGGTTATCTCGAAGTGAGCCCGCCCTTCCTCGTCCGGCGCGATTGCATGGTCGGGACGACGCAGTTGCCGAAGTTTGAGGAGGACATGTATGGCCTGGAAGAGGGCGCCATGTTTCTGGCCCCGACCGCGGAGGTGCCGGTGACAAATCTGCACCGCGAAGAGATCCTGGCCGCTGCCGATTTGCCGAAAAAGTTCACCGCCTACACGCCCTGCTTCCGGCGCGAAGCGGGCTCGGCCGGCCGTGAAACGCGCGGGATCATCCGGGTCCATCAATTCGACAAGGTCGAGCTGGTCAAGATCACCGCGCCGGAGAATTCCGCCGCCGAACATGAAGCGTTGACCGCCGATGCCGAGCGAGTCTTGCAGTCGTTAGGCCTGCATTATCGGCTGATCGAGCTTTGCACCGGCGATCTCGGCTTTGGCTCGGCCAAGACCTACGACCTGGAAGTCTGGTCGCCGGGACAGAACGCCTATCTCGAGGTCTCGAGTTGTTCGAACTTTGAGGATTTCCAGGCTCGCCGGATGAATCTGCGCTTCAAGGACGCGGAGGGGAAGAATCGATTCTGCCACACTTTGAATGGCTCCGGGACCGCCTTGCCGCGGCTTTTCGCCGCCTTGATCGAGAGTTATCAGCAGGCGGATGGCTCGGTGCGGATCCCGGAAAAGTTGCAGCCCTACTACGGCGCCGCGCAGCTGTAGGCGCTTCTTTTCGGCGCACGCGGAAGCAAGATTGCCGAACTTCTCCTGGCTCGGCCGGGCGCAGCCTCTAGAGGGGCGTTTCGGAGAAAAGATCGAGCTGGCCGCGTTCGCTAGGCGCAGTCACTTCTTCTCCCGGCAGCGGCATTTCAAACCCGAGCCGCTCGGCCAGCCGCTGGCAGGTCTGGGGCGAGAAGCCTTCGTAATGATTGTTGGCAAAGGTCCAGACGCTGCGGATCTCGGCCAGATGGCGCTGGATGCGCAAGGCCCAGCTGTCGAGCGCGGCTTCCCGTTTCCAGAGCAGCTTGCCGTAGCGATGAATGCGCTGGCCATCCCCGTCGTATTTGGTGACGGAATCGCCGAGCAGACGCAGGTAGAGGAAATCAGTCGTGATCGGCTGCAACTCAAAAGGCGCCTGATTGCGCTGGTTAAGCGGACTCATGTCGGACCAGACCCAGCAGATGCGATGTTTCTCCAGCAGATGGATGAAATGCGGCCGGTGCCATTCCTCGTGCCGAAACTCAACCGCAAACCGGAAATCCGAGGGCAATTGGGCGATGAAGTCGCGAAACGCGCTCTTCTCTGTCGCCGGCCCATAGGAGGGCGGGAGTTGGATGAGGATTACTCGCAACTTTGGCGCCAGCGGCTCGAGCGCGCGGAGGAAGGCCGTCAACTCCGGGCCGCAATCGCGCAATCGGCTTTCGTGGGTGAGTTCGCGCGGCAGTTTACAGGCAAACCGAAAATGCGCCGGAGTCATCTCCAACCAGCGCCGGGCGGTGGCCTCGGTCGGCGCGCTGTAAAAGGTGGAATCGATCTCGACCGCCGGGAAGTAGCGCGCGTAAAATTCCAGCCAGCGGTTGGAGGGCAGATCCTTTGGGTAGAGCACTCCGCTCCATTCATCAAAGCTCCAGGCACAGGTGCCGAGGCGGATTTTCTGTTGCTCGATCAGGTTCAAAGTGCGGAGCCCGGCCGAGCCGGCGCGCGCTCGGATGAGGCCTTTCTCGTTATGCTATCGGATCGGGACCCGGCTTCGCGCTTTTCCCGGTGCCCTTAGCCTCTCCTTGGCCCCGGGCGATCGCCCACCGGCGGTCAGCTTGACGCGCTCGGCATCGTTCATTACCCTGCAAATCCCAATGAGCTATCGACTTCGCTTTATTCTTCTCTTCGCTGCGGCTTGCGTGGCGTTCCCAGAGCGAAGCCCGGCGCCGATCATCTTTAAGCCGAGCGAAAGAGTGAAATATCGCGCCCCCGGCGAGGAAGAAATCAGCGGCAACGCGAACGAGCTTTTCGCCAAGGCGCAGGCGGCCGAGCAGGCGGGCGAGAGCGGCCGCGCGATCAAGATTTACAAGAAGATGGTCAAGCGCTACCCGCGCTCTGATAAGTCGCCCGAAGCCACCTTCCGCGCCGCCAAGCTGACCGAGTTGAATGGCGGTCTCCTCCAGGCCGCCGCCATCTATCGCGGTCTGATGGAATCCTATCCCCAGACGCAGCATTTTCAGGAGGCGATCGAGTCGCAGTTCCGCATCGGCGAAGTGCTGCTGAACGGGAAAAAGAAGAAGATTTTCGGGGTCCCGATCGCTTCGAGTCTGGATGACGCGGTCGAGATCTTCGCCGCCATCGTGCGCAGCGCTCCCTACGGCCGCTACACGGCGCGAGCCCAGTTCGATATCGGACGCGCCCGCGAGAAACAAGGCTCGGCCGATCTCGCGATCGAAGCCTACCAGTCGGTAGTGGAGAAATTCCCTAACGATCCTCTGGCCATTGATGCCCAATACCAGATCGGCTACATCTGGTTGGCCGCGACCCGCGCCGGCACCTACGACCCGGACGCGGCCGAACGCGCCCGGACCGCCTTTCAGGATTTCCTTTTCCGTTACCCCAAGAGCGAAAAAGCGGCTCAGGCCAAGGCTAACCTCGCCCTGCTCGAACATCGCCAGACCAAGGGCTCGCTCGAGATCGCGAAGTTTTACGATAAAGCAAAAAACTACCGCGCCGCCGTCCTCTATTATAACGAAGTGATCCGGCAGATGCCGGGATCGAGCGAGAGCGAAATGGCGAAGAAGCGGATCGAACAACTTCGCTCCAAAGTGGGCGACGCCGCCTTGCAATCCGCCGCCGAGATCGCCGAACGCCGCTCCAAAGCCTCGAGCCAGAAGACCGTGGCGCGCACCGTGCCGGGAGGCCCGCCCGCGGGCAGCGAAGAGCGGGCGCCGGTCCCGCCTGAGATGCGGGGTAACCCGGCCGACATCGCTCCCCTGCCGCCTCCGGCCGACGTCGATTCTCTGCCGCCGGCGGCTAGCACCGACGGCTCGACCGCTCCCATCCCCGACACCTCCGTTGCGCCGGAACCCGCCGCGGCCACAGAGCCCTCCACCGCGCCGGAAGCCTCCGCGACGCCCGAGCCTTCGGTCGCGCCCTAGAGGTGAAAAGGCTCCTCGCCGCCGCACTCCTCCTCCTCTCGTTAGGCGGCTGCGCTGGCTATCACCTCGGGCCGATCCAGCCCTACTACCTCCGCTCCATTCACAAGATTTCCGTTCCCACTTTCGACAACAAAACGCTCGTCCCGCGCATCGCCGTCCTTGTCACCGATTCGGTGATCAAACAACTGCAACAGGATGGCACCTACCGCATCGTGGGCGACGAACGGGCCGATGCCATCTTGAAAGCCGAGATCACCCGCATCACCCGCGCTCCGGCGCGTTCCGTGCGCGGCAATGTCCTGGCGACGACAGAATTCAATCTCATCCTGCGGGTGCGTTATTCCCTGGTGAAACCGGGCTCGCTCAAACCGATCACCAGCCCAGTCGAAATCTACGGCTCGACCAGTTTCTTCGTCGGGCCGGACATCACCTCGGATGAACGTCAGGCCCTCCCCCTCGCCGCCGAAGCGCTCGCCATCCGGCTCGTTAGCCAGTTAAGCGAAGGCTGGTAGCGGTGAAGGGCGAGGAGAAACTCTGGCAGATCCTGCAGGATAAGCTGGAGATGCTTCGAGCCGGTGGCCGCACTGCGGAAGCCCTCCGTGTCGGCCAGACCGCGCTGGAGATGGCGCAGCGGATTTTTCCCGAGGATAACCCCGCGCTCGCTCTCAGTTACGAGCGGCTCGCCCAGATCCACGAGCAAAGCGGCCACGACGAAGACGCCGCCCGCCACCTCGCCCGGGCGCTGCGCCTGATGGAAAAATTCGATCCGATCGAGCAGCGCACGCTTTATCGGCTCAGTCGCCGGCTGGCTTATCTCTGCGACCTGAGCGACCGGGAAGAGGAAGCCGTCACTTACTACGAAAAAGCGATCGTGGCTGGAACGGCGCTCGGCGATGTGCCGCACACGGAACTCGGGGTGATGTTAAACAACGTCGCCCTCATCTATCGCCGCCAGCAGCGGCCGGAGGAAGCGGAGCCGTATTACCAGCGGGCGCTCGCGCTTTATGAAAAACAGCTCGGGCCCGACCATCCCGACGTCGCCGCCGTGCTCAATAATCTGGGCGTTTTCTACACCAGCGCAGGCCGCTTCGATCTCGGAGAACAGATGCATCTTCGCGCGCTCGAGATCCGCCGCCGATCTCTCTCGAAAGGACCCGATCTGGCCCAATCCCACTGTAACCTGGCGGTGGTTTTCCATTCGCGGGATGAGCTGGAGCGGGCGGGCGAACTCTATCGCGAAGCGCTCCGGCTTTGGGAAGAGGGGGAGAAGCCGCCGGAAGATTACCTCATCGGCGCCTCCAATTATGCCGATCTCCTGCGTTCGTTAGGCAAAATGCGCAAGGCCGCCTCGATCGAGGCGCGGGCGCGCAAACGCCGCGGCCTCTAGCCGGTGAGGGCGGCGCCGGCCAGAGCCGCCGCCGCGCCGGAACCGAATCCCGCTTGCCATCAGCGTGCCGGCGCGCAATTTACAGGCCGCTCAGGCGCGACGCTCACGTGGCGGAATGGCAGACGCGTACGGCTCAGGACCGTATGGGGAAACCCGTGGAGGTTCGACTCCTCTCGTGAGCAGGGCGCGCCAGGGCCGGGGCGGCCCTTCCGCCTAACGACCAAACATCCCGCGCAGGCCGCCGCGCGATTCCGCCTTGGGCCCGGCCTGCCCCGGCCAGCATTCCACGATCTCGAGGGCGAGAAAGCGAAAGAGAGTGAGCCGGGCAAACTTGATGTCGAGGCGCAGGTTTTTCGAGATCTGCGCGATCGAGCGGGTGCCGTTAAACTGGGAAGCAAACTGGGCCTCCGCCACCGTCAGCCGCAACTCCTGCACCCGCTCAAACCCATCGCGGGTATAGGCCGGAACGGAAGACGTGTCGGCCAGCACTTTCGCCTCCAGCTCCTGGTACTGGACGAAGCGCAGGGTGCTGAGCGCCCATTGATCGATGCTGTCTTCGGCCGGGGTAAGGCCGTGGCTGTACTCGGGCAGGCTCTGTTGCTCGAAGACAAAACGCACCCGATCGGTCCAGAGCTGCGAGAAAAGGCGCTGCCCATAATGCTGCACCAGCTGCAGGCCGGGCTCGCGCAGGATCAGCCCGGCGTCGGCCAGGGTCACGAACAAAGGACAACCATCGCGGCTCTGGCGGGCACGGGCTGCCTCCACTTCGCGCTGCGCGACATTGAGCAGGGTGACGGGTGATTCCTGGCAATAAAGAGCCGGGTTGCGCGTTGTGACCAGGACGATGTCGCCTTCTCGTGCGAGCAACTCGACCGAGTCTTTCGACCAGAAAGCGCGCAGCGTGCCGGTCAGCTTTTCGCGCGCGATGGTCTGCAGGGCCCAATGCAGCGAGAAGAAACTCGAGTCGCCACAGAAATAGGCGGTACCAGCGCCGGGGCTTGGCGAAGGGGGCGCGCCGGCAGGCACCGGCGGGGCGGATTGCGCGACTGCCGCGGTTGCCATCGGGGCTGATTTCGCCGGCGCGATTTCCGGACGTGCCGGCGCCTCCGCTGGCGCGATGGCTTTGATCGCTCCCCCGGGTACGGTCACCGGCTGGAGAGGACGCTCCGGCGCCGGCGGCATCTTTTCCGCCACAGAGGGCGAAGCGGCCGTCGCAATCGGCGCCTTTTCGTTAGGGGATTCCTTCGCCCCTGCCAGATATTTTTTCACCGCCTGGAGCAATGCATCGGAGGTGAAGGGCTTGTTGAGGGAGCCGATGACGTTGGCGATCTCGAGCTGTTCGGATTGCAGGTCGCTCCCAAACCCGGAAACATAAACCACCGGAATCCCGGCCGTGGCCGGCTCGCGCAACAGTTGCCGGCAGACTTCGTCGCCCTTCATATCCGGCAGAATAAAATCGAGCAGAATCAGGTCCGGCTTCTCCCGCCGGCTCGCGCTCAAGCCCGCGGCCGCCGTCTCGGCCGTCGCCACCCGGTAATTTGCCTCCTCCAGAATCTCCTGCACGAAACTGAGCAGCATCGCGCTGTCGTCGATGACCAAGATTTTTCCCGAGCCACTACCCGCCGGTGTGCCGGTATTCGCCCCCGCGCCTCCGCGGTTCTCGTCCATCTTGCGCACTGCTTCCATGAGCAGCACCTGCCAGTCGAGATCGATCGTGTGCGGGAGGCCGAGCGGCACCGGCATCTCGGCGATGAGGCCCCCTCTCCAATCCACGATCTGATTAAACGCCGCCAGACCTTCCTGGCCCGGCGCGATGGCGTGGCGCACCTGGCCATTCTCGAAATAAACGCGCGCCTTTTCGCCTTTGGGCCCGGTAAACTCCAGCATCGAGGTCGCACCACTGATGCATTTGAGCTGAATGATATCGGCGATGTGCAGATCGCTCAGGGTGCCCTGAAAGCGTTCGCCCTCCGTCGGGTCGATCGGGGCCAAGAGCGCCTCGACCAGGGTCATGAAATCCCCGCGCGGAAACGGTTTCTCCAGGAAATGTATCGCCCCGAGCGAAGCGACCGATTCGCGTTGAGCGGTGAACGGACTCCCAGCGAGGATGATGGCCCGCGCCCCGGGATGACTGGTACGCAAATCGTAGATGAAATCCTGGGCCAGGTCGTCGCTGGCGTCGAGATCGAGTACGAAGAGAACCGGCTTTTGGTCGAGGACCAGCTGCTGGGCTTCGCCTAACGATCCCGCGACGGCATGTTTCGTTCCGGGAGCGGCCTCGTTTAAAGCGGAAACGATCTCGGCGGCGAGTTGCCCATCCGGCTCCAGAATGAGGACCTGCAGGCCGGCCGGCGTTGGAGAGACGGGTGCGCTAGGAGTTGCTGCATTCACAAGGCCGACAAGAGAGCAAGTGACGAACCAACCGGGCTCGCACTTGCGATCATCTCGTTCTAGAAACGCCCACGGAGCGCGAAATGGGAAGTGTTTTTCGCAAGGGCGGCGAACAGATTAACCAGGGGTGCCCAAGGTGCAGCGCAAAGGCGGGTGTAGGGTGGGGCGAGCCGCCGCCTTCCCGGCCGCGGCTCGCCCACAAGTTAATTTCCTAGGTGCCGTGGACGCCAGTGGTGAGGGCGTGGCCGTTATCCGTCTTGACCGTAGTCGAGCAGCTGGAGAATGCCGCCAGCATGATGATGGCGCCGAGCGTAGAGAGTAGAATGGTTCGCATAATGTTTGGTTTTCCTCCTATTCGTAAACCGTTGCCCGGGTGAGCGTCTGTTCCTTGGTTTGCCCTAGATATTTCGAAACTGCTCGGCCAGCTCGCGCCGGCTGATCTTTCCACGCTCGTTAGCCGGCAGCGCCTCGAGCAGGAAAATGCGCTTTGGCACCTGCCAGCCGCTCAGCCGGGACCGGCAGAACTCGAGCAGGCCCGCTTCGTCCGCCTCCTGCGCCACCACGCAGGCCACCACTTCCTGGTTGCGCAAGGCGGAGTCGCGCCCGAATACCACCGCCTGCCGCACTTCTTGGTGGCTGAGCAGGTGAGCCTCCACTTCAGCCGGGTTGACCTTTTTCCCCGCCACATTGATCACGTCGGAGAGACGACCGACCAGGCGCACGCCGTCCTTATCCATCGAGACCAAATCATCCGGCACGAAGACGCCGCCGCCTAGCTTGTCCGGGTCGGCTTGGGGAAAATAACCGTCGCCCACCGCGGCACTGCACACGCGAATCTGCCTGCTCGCCCCGACCGGATCGAGCGGCTGCAGATCGACCCCCTCCATCGCCGGGCCGACAAAACCCTCCCGCTCGTCCGATGCTTGTCGATCGTAGCAAATGCCGCCGCACTCCGAGGCACCGTAGAAGGAATGGATGGCGCAGCCAAATCTCTCCCGAAAACTCTCTGCCACCCGCTGTCGCAACGGCGCTCCGGCCGAAATGCACAAACGCAGCCGCGGCAGCGCTACCGCCCCCTGCATTTCGCTGAAAGCCTGGTAAAAAACCGGCATCCCCGGGAAGACGGTCGCTCCCGTCCGGGCCAGATCGTCCAGCACCGCGCGCGGCATCCGATCGCTGCTCACCACCATCGGCACCCCGCGGGCCAGCAGCGGGGTGACGAGATTGCTAAAACCGTAAGAGTGCGAGAGCGGGATGACGGCAAAATTCAGATCGGCCGCGGTGATTCCCATAGTGTCGCAAATCTGGGTCGCATCGGCCAGGAGCTGCCCGCTGCGAAAGCGGATCGCGCGCGGGGCGGCCGTGGTGCCGGAGGTGAGCTTGAGCAGCGCCGGTGGCTTTGTCCCCCAATCGATCGCCTCTTTTACGGTGAAACGTTCCAGCCCGATCTCGAGATCAGCGATCAATCCCGAGGCCCGACAGGTTTGCAGGGCGGAAGCCCGCTCCTGTGGGCTCATGGTGCGCTCGAGCGGCAAGACGACGATCCCGCGTCGCAGACAACCGAGAAACAAGGCCGGCCAATGCGCATGGTTTCCGAGCTGAATGGCCAGAATTTGCCCAGGCTCCAACTTCGCCAGCAGACCTTCCTCATAGCGCCGGCTCAGACTCTCGATTTCTTCAAAACGAAAGCGATTCTGCCCCGAAGGATCGAGGATCGCCACCTCTCCGGATCGTCGCCCCACCGTCTCCTCCCACGCAGCCAGAAGCGGGTCACGGCTTTTCAATACTTGCGGCATGTGGATTTCGCGGCTACTTTCCCGGCTCTTTTGCTACTATGAAAACGGACATTCATCCTGACTATAATGAGACGGAGATTAGCTGCGCCTGCGGTGCGGTCTACCATACGCGCTCGACCCGACAGGACATTAAGATCGGCATTTGCGCCGCTTGCCATCCGTTTTTCACCGGCGAACAGAAATTTGTCGATACCGCCGGGCGGGTTGAGAAATTTGCCCGCCGCTACGGCAGCACCAAGGCCACCCGGGCCGGCGTGGCCAAAAAAGCTTAGCTCATTCCGCCTAACGAACGGTGAGCCCCGAAGTTTTTCGGGGGTCGCCGTTTTTGTTTATGAACTTCCAATCCCTCATCGTGCGCAGACGGGAACGCTTCCAGGAACTGGAAAGCGAGATCGCCGATCCACGCCTCTTCGACAACCGCAAGCGGGCCAGCGACACCATGCGGGAGCATTCCGCGATCAAAGGTCTGCTCGCGAAATGGGAGGAATTCCAAACCGCGCAACAGCAGCTGGAGGATAATCGCGAGCTGGCCGCGGCCGAAGATGCCGAGCTGGCCCAGATGGCGCAGGAAGAAATTCCGGTGCTGGAGAAACGGGTCGCCGCGCTCGAGTTTGAAGTGCAGGTGGCGCTCCTCCCGCCCGATGAAGCCGACGACCGCGACGCCATCGTGGAAATCCGAGCTGGCACCGGCGGGAGCGAAGCCGCCATTTTCGCGTCCGATCTTTACCGGATGTATACCCGCTTTGCCGAGCGGGTCGGGCTCAAGATTGAAGACCTCGAGTCGAGTCCGTCCGAGCTGGGCGGCTTGAAGGAAACCATCTTTAAAGTCTCGGGCGAATCGGTCTTCCGGAAGCTGCGCTATGAAAGCGGGGTGCACCGCGTGCAGCGCGTTCCCGCGACCGAGGCGCAGGGGCGGATTCACACTTCCACCGCCACCGTCGCCGTTCTCCCGGAAGCTGAGGAAGTCGATTTCGAATTGAAGCCGGAAGATCTCCGGATCGAAGTTTGCCGCGCCGGCGGCCCCGGCGGTCAGGGCGTCAACACGACCGATTCCGCCGTGCAGGTGATGTATATCCCGACCGGCCGCATCGTCCGTTGCCAGGACGGCCGCAGCCAGCAGAAGAACAAGGAAAAAGCGCTCAGCATTCTGCGTTCACGCCTGCTCGAGGACAAAAAACAGGAAGAGGAAGCGAAATATTCCGCCGCGCGCAAAAGCCAGATCGGTTCCGGCGGCCGGGAAGAAAAAATCCGCACCTATAATTTCGCCCAGAACCGGATCACCGATCACCGCATCGGGCTCACTCTTTATAATCTCGACCGCGTCCTCGAAGGCGACCTGGATGAAATGATCGCCGCCCTCCAGCACGCCGATCTCGAACAGCGGCTGAAAGAATCGGCTCTGGCCTAACGACGGTGAAGAATCACCGTCGCACTTTCGACGCCTCTCTCTGGAGACGTTTCCGGGAGGTTCGCCGGCCGGATCGGTTTTACCGCCGGATTATAATTTTCCTCGCGCTCCGCGGAGCGAAGCGTTCAGCGCGCGATGACTGTTCTCGAAGTTCTGCAATCGACCACCGGCTACTTTGAGAAGCGTGGGGTGGAAAGCCCACGGCTGAGCGCGGAGCACCTGATTGCGCATTCGTTAGGCAAAAAGCGGATCGAGCTTTATCTCGAATTCGAGCGCCCGCTCTCCGAGGCTGAGCTGGTCCCGCTGCGCGATCTCGTCAGGCGGCGCGGGCAGGGCGAGCCGCTGCAGCATCTCCTCGGCACGGTCGAGTTTGCCAATCAGGTTTTCGTTGCCGACCGGCGCGCCCTTATTCCCCGGCCGGAGACGGAGCAACTGGTCGAGTATCTCTGCGACCGCACCTGGCCGGAAAATCCGCGCCTGCTCGACGTCGGCACCGGCAGCGGCGTGATTGCTCTCTCCCTCGCCGCCCGTTTTCCCGAGGCCGAATTGCACGCGGTCGATCTCTCGGAAGAGGCGCTGACCCTGGCGCGCGAAAACGCCGAGCGCCTCGGCATCCCGGATCGGATTCAATTCTGGCAGGGACACTTGCTCGAGCCGGTCGAGGGAAAATTCGACCTCATCGTGGCCAACCTGCCCTACGTCGCGCAGAGCGAAGCGGCGCAGCTCGCGCCCGAAGTGCGGCACGATCCGGCCATGGCTCTCTACGGCGGAGCGGTCGGCGACGAACTGATCCGCGAGCTGATCGCGGCCGCGCCCGCCCGTCTGGCCAGGGGCGGCACGCTCGCGCTCGAGATCGGCCACGACCAGGCCGAGGGGCTAAGCGCTTTTTTGGCCGAGCAAAATTACCACGACATCGCCGCCAAAAAAGATTATGCAGGGGCCGCGCGGTTCCTCTTCGCACAGCATGGATAAGATTCTCGTTCACGGCGGCCACCCACTTTCCGGTTCGATCAAGATCAGCGGGTCGAAAAATTCCGCCCTCCCGATCATCGCCGCCACCCTCCTCACCCGCGACCCGTGCGTCCTGCGCCGCGTGCCCGATCTGAGCGACACCAATTACATGCTCCAGATTCTGATGCATCTGGGCGCGGAAGTGGAACGAGCCAGCGGCACGGTCACGGTCAAAGCGGAGAAGGTCGAGTCGATCGCGCCCTACGAAGTGGTGCGCAAGATGCGCGCCTCGGTCTGCGTTCTCGGGCCCTTGTTAGGCCGATGCAAGGAGGCGACGGTCTCCCTCCCGGGCGGCTGCGTGATCGGGGATCGCCCGATCGATCTTCATCTCAAAGGCTTCGAAGCCCTCGGCGCCGCCGTCCGGGTGGAGAACGGCAACGTCAAGGTTTTCGCGCCCAAGCTGCGCGGCGCGGTGATCAATCTGCGCGGCAAATTCGGCCCCACGGTTCTCGGCACCGACAACGTCATGATGGCTGCGGTGCTGGCTGAAGGAACGACCGTGATCGAAGGCGCCGCAGCCGAACCGGAAGTCTGCGATCTGGCCGATTTCCTGAACAAAATGGGCGCCAAAATCGAGGGCGCCGGCACCCGCCGCATCCTCATCGAAGGAGTGAGCGAACTGCACGGGGCCGAGCACGACATCATTCCCGATCGGATTGAGACCGGCACTTTTCTGGTCGCGGGCGCGATCTGCGGCAAAGGCATCACCCTCAACCGGGTTCAGCCCGAGCACGTCGTCTCCGTCACCACCGCCCTGACCGAATCCGGTTTCAAAGTCGAGATCGGCAAGAACACGATCTCGGTTTCGCCTAACGGCGCCGTAACCAAACCGCTCGAGCTCGTGACCGAGCCGTATCCCGGTTTTCCGACCGACATGCAGGCGCAAATGTGCGCGCTTCTTTCCACCACCGAAGGGATCAGCGTGATCACGGAAAACGTTTTCCCGCAGCGCTACATGCACATCGCGGAATTGAAACGAATGGGCGCGCAGGTGCAGATCGAAGGCGCCACCGCCATCATCCAGGGAGTCGAGAAATTGTTAGGCGCGCCGGTCATGGCGAGCGATCTGCGCGCTTCCGCCGCCCTCGTCCTGGCCGGGCTGAAGGCCGAAGGCGTGACTGAAATTCGGCGGGTGTACCACATCGACCGCGGCTACGAGCACCTCGATGAAAAGCTGAGCGAACTTGGCGCGCAGATCGAACGTGTGAAAGAATAAGGCATGGAAACGATCCCACCTTCGGCGGCGGTCACCTCGTCCAACACCCGCACCTGGTGCGTGCTATGTCATGCCAGCGCTTTGCTCGGCATCTTCTTTCACTTCCTCGGCCATATCTTTGGTCCGCTCATCGTCTGGCTGATGAAGCGGGCCGACGGCGCCGAGATCGATGCTCACGGCAAGGAATCGCTCAACTTCCAGATCTCGATGCTGATCTACGACGCGGTCGCGGTCATCCTCTGCTTCGTCCTGATCGGAATCCCGATCCTGATCTTGCTTTGGCTCCTGAACATCATCTTCGTCATCATCGCCTCGATCAAGGCGAGCGACGGGGAGTTGTATCGTTACCCCCTAACGATTCGGTTCATCAAGTAACACCGGCGCGGTAGAATGAAGTTGCTGCTCCGGGCGGAGTTTCCCCCGGCGTTTGGCCGAGGGATAGGTCTACAGCTCGATCAACGTCTTCATGTTTTCGACGTCTTCCTTCAGCTCCTTGCCCTTGGGCGTTTCCAGGACCTTCGGGATTTTGCCGAAACGACGGTCGCGCATGATGACCCGGAACGCTTCCAGCCCGATCTGGCCCTTGCCAATGTGCTCGTGCCGATCGACCCGCGAGCCGCGCCCGGTCTTGGAATCGTTCAGGTGCAGGGCGGCCAAGTGTTGCAGCCCGACGAGGCGATCGAATTCGCGCAAGGTCTGGCGGGTGCCGGCTGCACTCGTTAAGTCGTAGCCCGCCGCGAAGACGTGGGCGGTATCGAGGCAGACGCAGAGTCGCTCCGGCTCGCGCGCGTTGGCGATGAGATAGGCGAGGTGTTGGAACTTTTCCCCCAGACATGTCCCTTGTCCGGCGGTGGTCTCGAGCGCGATCTGGGTTTTCACTTTCGGAATGCGCGCAAAGACTTGGTCGATCGATTGCACGATTTTCTTCAAGCCAGCTTCCTCCCCGGCGCCGAGATGCGCACCCGGATGCAAAACCAGAAACGGCAGGCCGAGCTGATCGGCCCGGGTCAATTCTTCGGCCAGAGCGCGGATGGAGTTGGCGTGAAACTGCGGATTGGTCGCGGCCAGGTTGATCAGGTAATTGGCGTGGGCGAAAACGAAACCGAGCTCGGCCCGCTGGGGATGGTCGCGGAAATCTTTGATCTCAGCCGCGCTCAGGGGCCGGGCGAACCACTGCATGTTGTTCTTCACAAAAATCTGCATCGCACTGCACTCGATCGAACGCGCCCGCTCGATCGCCCGGTGCATCCCGCCGCCGATCGACATGTGCGCGCCTAACAAATGCGGCCGCGCCGCTCTTTTCCGGGCCGGCATCAATCAGAAACGTTTCGGGCGCCAGACCGGCTTGGAGAGGCTGCCGCCGCCGTGGTACTCGAAGAGCTGGTAAAGCGGGGTCAGGACCGCTCCCGGCCCGGCCGCATCGATCCGGACATCGAGGTCGAGTTCTTTCTGCAGAAAATCGATGTCGCCGTGCCCGACCATGGCGAAGAGCTTGCCCGAGACGCGCAGCTTATTGGTGTGAATGACGCCGCTCTTGATCGAGAAGGGCGCGGTCGCGTTCCGGGCCACGCTATAGCCGGCGCCGGTGAAGACCTTGCTCAGCAGCTCGGAGAGCGGACCGAAGACCGGAATGGCGAAGATGTTGCCGTCGGTCACGGTCACATTTCCCTCGCCCTGGAGCTTGCTCGCGTCGCTCCCCACCCCGCTGAAATCGAAGTAGCCGCTCAGCTTCCCCTGCGAGGCGTGGTATTTGAAATAAAGCTCGGTCAGGCTGGAGAAATCGGCTTTCTCAACCTGCAGTTTGGCGCTGTAATGGTGGTCATTTTTGGCCAGCGAGATGTCGGCGTTGCCGCTCAGGTCGCCCTCAAAGAGCGTGCCGGTGAGACCGAAAATCTGCAATCGGTCGTCGGTGAAAAGCAGCTGCCCGGCGATGTGAGCGAAGGGGAGCACTTTGTCGATGAAGGTGTAATCCATCCCGCCGGGCGCGGCGATGTCGAGGGTGAGATGAGTCTGCTTGCCCGGGCCGAACTGGACGATGCCGTTCGCGCTCACGTGCGGGGGATGGTGAAAGCGGTAGGGGGAAACGTGCTCCCAGAAGCGGGGCTCGATCCACATGATCGCTTCGCTCGGGGTGAGAGTGGATTCCACGTTCGTTAGGCGCAATTCCCGCCGGGCGGCGGTGTAACTGCAGGAACCGGTGGCGACGCCTTCGTCGCGCGTGACGCGAAAATCGTCCAGGGCGATAACGCCGTCGCCCAAGCGCAGGTTGCCGCTGGCGCTGTTCATCCAGACGCCGCGGAAACGGGTGCGCCCGAGAGCGAGGGTGCCATCTCCCTTCCAAGTCTTGGGATCGCGTGAGGGGCCGCGGACGCTGAGGTGCAGACTGGGCGAACGCTGCCAGCTCCAGGCGCGGAGAAAAGCGCGCGACTTCTCCGGCAGAAGCGGCTCGAGCGCGCTGGGCACGATGCTGCTGTCGAGGTTGAGCCGGAAATCGTCCGGGGCGTCGAAGTAATCGGCGTTGAGCTGGCCGCTGCGGTGGCGCAGCCGGATGTCGCGCAGCATGGTGCGGGCGCCGTCCCAGGCGAAGTCGCAGGTTGCGCCTTCGAAATCGATCCCGCGGTAGCCAAATTGGTCGAGGACCAGCTTGCCCACGACATCGAATTTTTTCTCCGCCGCGCCGATGGTGGCGGAACCGGAAGCCTCGATCTGGGGCGGAGCGCGAAAAGAAAAATCCTGCAGGAGCGCGCCGAAACCGAAACTGCCTAACAATGGCCGGAGAGCGACGCTGCTCCGGGCCTGGAAGGTGGCCAGGCCGTCGACCCGGCTCCAGCTGGCGGTGCCGGCAAAGTGGCCGCCAGCGTCGCTCCATTCCAGCTGTGGAATCGCCAGGGCATGATCTTTCCATTCCGCCGCCAGAAAGAAATCACGCGCCTCGTAATTCTCCCGCACGATGTGCTGGCCGCGCAGAGTCGCCTCGAGGTGAGCGTCCTCCAGTTGCGAGAGGTCGCCGGAAAATTTTACCTGCAACTCCGGCGCCGGGCCGGGATAACGGAATCGCTGCAGCATGGTGACAAGGGTTTGCAGGAGACGCAGGCGGCGGGCCGCTTCCTCGGCTGAATCGGGCGACGGGCGGTAATCGGCACGCTTGATCAGCTGCCCGCTGGCGGAGATGCGGATGCCGCAGAAGATCCCTTCGGCCTGGCTGACCTCGATCCGTTCCGGCGGGAAATAGACGTGGGCTCGGAAGCG
The DNA here is from genome assembly GCA_965217735.1 of Chthoniobacterales bacterium. Taxonomy (GTDB): domain Bacteria; phylum Verrucomicrobiota; class Verrucomicrobiia; order Chthoniobacterales; family UBA10450; genus Palsa-1392. Next base: position 149,944 of record CBDCJE010000001.1, read on the forward strand.
TTGCAGCTCGGCATTCGAGACCTGGCCGGCGACCGGAGGGAGGGGAATGGTGAGGTCGCCGTTGCGGATGTCGAGGGCGTTAAGGAACGGCTGATGATGGAAGAGGGCGGCGTAATTGATATCGAGCGAGATCTCGCTCACCACCGCCAGGGTGCGCTCGCGGTTCTTGTAATCGTAGATGCGCACATCGCGCGCGATCAGACCACGGAAGGGATCGAGAGTGAGGCGCCGGACCGAGACTTCAATGCCGCGCTTGCGCAGCTCTTCGACCACTTTATTGCGCCAGTTGCGGCTGAAGCCTTTCCTGGCCACATACCAGCCGCCGGCGATCAAGCCGACCAGGAAAAGGAGGATCACCAGCCGCACGGTGGTGCGGAGGAGACGGACCCGGGCCGGACGCCGGACGCGGCCGCGATGCAGCCGGCGGGGCGGTGGCGGTTGGGCAAGGGTGGACTCGGGCATGGCAGTTTTAAAGATCGTTGAAGCGTTGAAGAGTTAAAGGGTTGCGGCGATAGACCGATGCAACTTGATCCGCCGCCGTGCCTGACATGACCATCGCCGACCTGCCCGCCATCAATGCCACCTTCAACGCCATCAGCACCGTTTTCATCTCGTTAGGCTGGTGGCTCATCCGGCGCGGGCATTGGCGCCCTCATGTCGCCTGCATGATCACCGCTCTGGTTTCCTCGGCTTTTTTTCTCACCGGCTATCTCGTTTACCACTTTTACGCCGGGGAAAAATCGTCCGGTTACCATGGGCTGATCGCCTGGTTTTATTTCCCCCTGCTCATCTCCCACGTCCTGCTCGCTTTCACCACCCTGCCGCTCGTCATCATGACGCTGATCCCGGTTTTTCGTCGGCGCTGGGATAAACACCGGCGGATCGCGCGCTGGACCATGCCGATCTGGCTTTATGTTTCGGTCACCGGGGTGCTGGTTTATTTGGTCCTTTACCAATGGTTCCCACCGGCCAGTCTTGCGCTCGGGCGCTAGTTGATGTTTCATCACTCACGCCCAAGCAGTGCGGGCATTTTATGGTGACGATTGCGACCTACAACGAGCCGGCCAAGGCCAAACGATTAAAGGACAAATTCCAGGCGGCCGGCGTCAAAGCCGACCTGCACAACGAAGCCAACCTCCAGACCTACGCCTTCATGTCGAAGCCGCAGGCCAACGCCAAGGTGATGGTGGAGGAGCACGATTTCGAGCGCGCCCAGGCCCTGATGGTGGAATGGGAAGCAGCCGATCCCGACATCGGCGCGCTCCGTTGTCCGCAATGCAACTCGACCCGCATCGAATATCCGCAATTGACCCGCAAGTTTCTCATCCCGGGCCTGGCCGGAATCCTCCTCGCCCTCGGGGTTTTTCCAAAGGAATTCTACTGTCAGGATTGCCATTTTACCTGGGCAAACGAGCCGGAACGCCCGCGCTATCGTGTCTGGAACCGGCTTTTTTCCGGTCCGGAGCGCAAAGGTTGAGGCGAGGCGGTTTGCAGCCGTGGCCCCTCGGATTCGTTAGTCCGGCGGCTTCCAGGCGCAGCTCGATCGGGCGATGAAATGGATTTTTGCTTTTCTGCTCGCGGCCGTCATCTTCGGCGCCGCGGCGCTGTTTAGTTACAAGATCTTTATCCGGCCCGAGCTGGTCATGCGGGCGGAACGTTTCTCTTCCGCCACCCCCATGCCGACGCCGGATATCGGGCTGCCGGAATTCAAGGCCGCGGAAAAGCTTAAAACCGAAGGCAAATTGCTCGAAGCCCGCTCCGCCCTGACCGCCTTCATCCAGAAATATCCCAGCGGCCTCCACGTCGGCGAAGCCCAGGATCTGCTCGGCGACGTTAACATTCGCATCCTCCTCTCTGATTATCCGGCCCCGGAAAAAGAGGAATACACCGTGCGCAGCGGCGACGTCCTGGCCCGCATCGCCGGCAGGTTCAAGACGACGCCGGAGCTGATCATGCGGACTAACAACCTGAGCCGCACCATGCTCCGGATCGGCCAGAAACTGCTCATCTCGCATCCCGATTTCTCCGTCCTCGTCCAGAGCAACGCCAAGCTTCTCTACCTCCTCGATGGCGAGCATTTTTTTAAGCGCTACCACCTGCTGGAAGAGAAACTACCCGGCAAGCCGCCGCCGAAACTGACCACCCGCGTGGCCGAGATCATGGCCTGGAAAAATGGCAAACGGATCGGCATCGGCAGCCCCGATTTTCTCAACAGCACCCGCTGGATCCGGCTCGCTACTCCGGGCTACGTCATTTATTCTGAGCCCGACGACTCACACCAGATCCTCGACATTCCACCGCCCGATCACGGCCTCGGCATGTCGGCCACGGATGTGGAAGAGTTGAGCAGCCTTGTAAACACGAGAACGGCTGTCACCATAACCCACTAGCGACCATGGATTCGCAACCGCTCGATTTCGAAAAGCCCATCCTGGAACTGCAACGCCGGTTACAGGAGCTCAAGTCCCACTCCGATAAGCACGAGATCGATTTCGATTCCGAGGTCGAGTCGATGGAAATCAAGATCCGCGAAACCCGGCGACAGATTTACGACAACCTGACCGCCTGGCAGCGGGTGCAGATCGCCCGCCATGTGCAGCGGCCGTTCTCGCTTGATTACATCGCCCGCTGTTTCACCGAATGGGTCGAGCTGCACGGCGACCGCGTCTTTGGCGACGACAGAGCGATGCCTTGCGGCCTGGCCAAAATCGGCAACCAGCGCTGCGTCGTCATCTCGCAACAGAAAGGCCGCGACACCAAGGAAAACGTGAAGCGCAATTTCGGCTGCGCTTACCCGGAAGGTTACCGCAAGGCGATGCGGGTCATGCGGCTGGGCGAAAAATTCGGCCTGCCCGTCATCGCGCTGATCGATACCCCGGGCGCTTTTCCCGGGGTCGGCTCGGAGGAACGCCACATCGCCGAAGCCATCGCGGTCAACCTGCGCGAAATGATGACTCTGCGGGTGCCGATCATCGCCTGCGTCATCGGCGAAGGCGGCTCGGGCGGCGCGCTCGGGATCGGGGTGGCCGATCGGGTGCTCATTCTGGAAAACGCCTATTACTCCGTCATCAGCCCGGAGGCCTGCTCGGCCATTTTGTGGAAGGATCGGAAACACGCGCCGGAAGCCGCCGAAGCGCTCAAGCTCACCGCGGAGGATCTGAAACGGCTCGGGGTGATCGACGAAATCGTGACTGAGCCGGAGGGCGGCGCGCACCGGGATCATGACCTGGTGGCGGCGAATCTCTGCGCCGCTCTGCGCCGCAACCTGAAGCGCGCGCTCGACCTGCCGATCGACGACCTGCTGAAGGAGCGCTACAAGAAATTTCGCAAGCTGGGCAACTTTGCCGAACCCCGGGTGCGCAACGGCGCCTAACGAATCGAGAAAGTTCCGGCGCTCGAGCCCGGGAACTGGCTCCGCGTCCCGGGCAGGCGCGGCGGATAGAGGAAGCGCAGAACCGCGTCGAAGCGCGCCGCCCACGCGCCTTCGCTGTGGCTGCCTCCTTCCACTTCGGTGTATTGCAGGTCGTCGTCCAAACGCCAGCCGCTCTCGACCAGGCTTTCGCGCAGGAGCCTTGCTCGTTCCCAACCCGGCTCCGCCGTGCCGGTATCGAGCCAGATCTGGAGCGGCAGCTTCTCCGGCAGCTCCCCCACCATCCGGCAGATGACGCATTCATCCCACCAAATCGAGGGCGAGAGCACGGCCAGCCGGGTGAAGACCTGCGGATACCAGAGCCCGAGGGCGAGCGTAGCCAACCCGCCGAGCGACGCCCCGCCCAGCCCGGTCGCTTCCGCCTCCGGCCGCGTCCGGTAGGTGCGATCGACGAATGGCTTTAGCTCCTCGATCAAAAAACGCGCATACCTCCGCAACCCGCCGCGGCTGCGCTTTTTGCGTTTCGCCGTCGTATCGATCACCCCGCGGGTCGGCGCGTATTCGTGAATCCGGTTCTCGCCCGTATTGGCCACGGCCACGATGATGAGCGGCTCGATCCATTTTTTCTCGATCAGGCGCTGGGCCGATTCATCCACGCCCCATTCCACTCCGGCATAGGAAGTGGCGGCGTCGAAGACGTTTTGCCCGTCGTGCAGGTAGAGCACCGGGTAACGCCGCCTGGTCGCGCGGCGATATCCCGGCGGCAGGTAGACCAGCACGTCGCGTTCGTTGCGCAAAAGGCGGGACTTGAACTGCGGATGCTGCTGGATGTTTCCGGTCAGCGTGTGCTTGTCGTCCATCGAAGGCCGATGTTATCGGCGAGGAGAATCGCCTTGGCAAACGGCGCCAGTGGGAATGATTAGTGAGCCGCCGACGCGGGCGACGGGGTTCGGCCCGGGTTCGCATTCCTTCGTCCTTTTCCGTCTCCTAGGTCAGCACATAGCGGCCGGTCTTCTTCGTCCCCACCCGCCGCACCAGGCCGGCCTTGATCAGCGGCCGGAGCAGATCGAGCGCGCCCTGCTTGGAAATGCCGATCCCGTCCCAGATCTCACGCGGCGTCAGCGCCTTCTCTTCGCGCAGCAAATGCAGCAGCTGCTCCTGCTTCGGGCGCAGGACGAGCTTCTCTTTCCCGGCCCGGGCGGTCAGTTTTTGCACCCGGCTCCAGACCCGCTCCAGGGTCGCGCGCAACGCTTCCGCATTGTATTCCAGCCAACTGGTCAGGTCGCCTTTTTCTCGCTCCACCCGGGCCAGCGCTTCGTAATAACGGGGCCGGTCTTCCCAATAAAATTCGTCGATCGAGAAAAGGTGATGGCCATCGAAGCCGCGCCGATACAGTTCCCAGAGGCTGAGCATGCGCCCGGTGCGTCCATTGCCATCGGCAAAGGGATGAATGGTTTCGAATTGATGATGGACAATGGCCGAGCTGAGCACGGGCGAAAGCCGCACCGCCTCCTTGTTCCACCAGCCGAGGAGGGCGGTCATCATCGGCTGCACCCGCTCCGGCGGCGGCGGCACGTAACCACCCACCCGCACCCGGATGGTCCGGTATTTCCCGGCTTCGCCCTGGTCCATCACCTCGCCCGCCATGATGCGGTGGAGCTTGAAGACCTCGCGGTGCGCGACCGAGCGCAGCTGGGCGTTCTTCTCCACAAAGCGCAGGCCGGCAAAATAATTCGCCACCTCCCGCCGGGCGCGTTGCGCGGTGGCCGGAATCTCGCGCCCTTCTTCGATCGCCCGGACCTGCTCGAGGGTGAGCGGGTTGCCTTCGATCGCGGTCGAGGAATGGGCATTGCGAATGCGCGTATCCTTCTGCAAAGCCGGGATCCACGGTACCTGCACCGCGGCCGCCAGGATGCGCTCGCGCAACGCCGCCACCTGCTCCACTTCCGTCAGCAGCGCCGGGGAGATGATGTAGGGCGGGACGAAGTTCACGGAGTAAGTCAAGCGTAAGTCCAGTTATTAGTCAAGCGGATCCGCCCTCATCGGTCAAGCCTGAGTCCAGTCATCGCTCTCTCGCTTCCGGTCTCAAATTGTCTCGCGATTGCAGCTCTTGATTGCCACTTGCAAGCGCCGATGTCACACTGTCGCGCTTCTCTCTCATCTTATGAAAAAAATCGGGATTCTTTACGGCCAGGAACACAGCTTTCCACCTGCCTTCGTCGAACGCGTCAACGCCAAAACCGGCGGCCACGAGATCATGGCCGAGCCGGTCCGGATCGACAAAGTGATCCAGGGCGAAGCCGTCGGCTACGATGTCGTCATCGACCGCATTTCGCAGGATGTTCCTTTCTATCGCGCCTGGCTCAAGAACGAAGCCAGCACCGGCTGCGCCGTGGTCAACAACCCGTTTTGGTGGAGCGCGGATGAGAAGTTTTTCAACAACGCCCTCGCGACCAAGATCGGCGTGGCCGTGCCAAAAACCGTCCTGCTTCCTTCGCACTCGCTTCCGCCCGACACCAGCGACGGCTCTTTCCGTAATCTGGCTTATCCGCTGGATTGGAACGCCATCTTCGCCTACGTCGGCTGGCCGGCTTACTTCAAACCGTTCGCCGGCGGCGGCTGGAAAAACGTCTACAAGCTCAACAACCCCGACGAATTTTTCCGCGCCTACAGCGAGACCGGTCAGCTCGTCATGATGCTGCAGGAGGAAGTGCAATTTCAAATGTATTTCCGCTGCTACTCGGTCGATCAGCGCCACGTCCGGGTGATGAATTACGAGCCGCGGCACCCTTACCATCTCCGTTACCAGACCGACTGGCAGGCTCCGCGCGAGATCCTGGAAAAGGTCGAGCAGGGCGTGCTCGCCTTGAACCAATACCTCGGCTACGACCTGAACACGGTTGAGTTCGCCATCCGCGACGGCGTCCCGCTGGCGATCGACTTCTGCAATCCGGCGCCCGACGCCGAGATCGCCTCAGTCGGTCAGGCCAACTTTGACTGGGTGGTGGAAGCCGTCTCGGAAATGGCCATCCGCAAAGCGCGCGAACACGTCCCCGGCCGCGACAACCTGACCTGGGGCAAATTCCTCCAGGCCGCGGTCAATCAAAAATCGTTAGGCGAGGTCTAAATCTCCTTCCCTTGGCCGCAGCGGTCCTGTCCGCGCAAAACTTTTCGACCTCGTTGCGCTTCTCGGCTTAACTTGCCCGACGCATGAGCATCGAAGTCAAAATCCCGCCCGTCGGCGAATCCATCTCCAGCGGCGTCGTTTCCGTCTGGCACAAGAAATCGGGCGAATACGTCGAGGCGGGAGAAGTCCTGCTCACCCTCGAGACCGATAAAGTGTCGACCGAGATCACGGCCGAAAAAGCCGGCCTGCTCGAGACCAAAGTCGAGGAAGGCCAGGAAGTGAAGATCGGCGAAGTCGTGGCCTTGATCGATGACTCCGCCAGCGCGCCCGCGCAAGAGGAAAAAGCGGCCGCGCCCAAACCATCCGCCCCGCCCGCCGGCGAGGCCAAACCTGCCGGTAAACGTTCCGCCAACGCCGAGGTTCTTTCCCCGGCGGTCAAGCGCCTGACGACGGAAGAAAAAGTCGATCCGGCTAAAATCAGCGGCACCGGCAAAGGCGGCCGCGTGACCAAGGGCGACGTCATCTCACACCTGAAAACGGAGCCGGCGGCGGAGACGCCCCCGACCGACGACCAGGAGAAACCGCGCAAAAGTAAAAAGACGGCCAGCTCGGCGCCGGTCGACGACGATGGCGACGCCCGTTTTACCCGCAAGAAGATGTCGCCGCTCCGGCGCAAGATCGCGGCCCAGCTCGTTATGGCGCAGCAGACCGCGGCCATTCTCACTACTTTTAATGAGTGCGACATGTCCGAGGTGATGGCTTTTCGCAAAAAGGCGCAGGAGAAATTCCAGGCCGATCACGGGATCAAACTCGGCTTCATGTCCTTCTTCATCAAAGCGACGGTCGAGGCGCTCAAGGCCGTGCCTTCGATCAACAGCCGCATCGAAGGCGACGATTTCATCCTCAACCATTTCTACGACATCGGAGTCGCGGTCGGGACCGAGCGCGGCCTGGTCGTGCCGGTGGTGCGCGCTGCCGATCAAAAGAGTTTTGCCGATCTGGAACGCGACATCGCCGATTACGCAGCCCGGGCGCGTGACGGGAAAATCAAGATCGAAGATCTGCAGGGTGGGAGCTTCACCATTTCCAACGGGGGCGTTTACGGCTCGCTCATGGGAACCCCGATCTTGAATCCGCCGCAGAGCGGAATTCTCGGCATGCACACCATCCAGCAGCGCCCGGTCGCGCTGAATGGCGAAGTGGTGGTGAGGCCGATGATGTATCTCGCGCTCAGCTACGATCACCGTGCGGTCGATGGCAAAGAGGCGGTCACTTTCCTGATCAAGGTGAAGGAAGCGATCGAAAATCCGACCGGCCTGTTGCTCGATCTCTAGGCGCTCGTTAGGCGCATTTTGCTTTGCTCTGTCAGCCTGAGCTGGCGAAGCGAAGGATCCCCTAGCCAGGGCCTGGCGCCTGAAAACGTTGGAACGACGTTTGTGAGGTCCCTCTCCGTCCTTCGGCGGATCGGGATGACAAGAAGGATCGGCGCGGGTAAATAGAGTTCCCCGCAACTAACTTCATCTTCCATGGATAAATTCGACGTCATCATCATCGGCTCCGGCCCCGGCGGCTATGTCGCCGCCATCCGCGCCGCTCAACTCGGGCTCAAAACCGCCATCATCGAAAGATATCCTGATCTCGGCGGCACCTGCCTCAACGTCGGCTGCATCCCGAGCAAGGCGCTCCTGGCCTCGAGCGACCACTTCGTTTTCGCCAAAAAAGACGCGGCCAAACACGGCATCGTGCTGGACAAAGTGAGCCTCGATCTCAAGACGATGCTGGCCCGCAAGGACAAGGTGGTAAAAACCCTCACCGGCGGCGTGCGCGCACTGATGAAGGGCAACAAAGTCACCACCTTCGCTGGCCGCGGCACCATCATCGAGCCGGGTAAAGTGCGGATTCAGCCTAACGAGGGCGAGCCAATCGAGATCGCGGCCGACCACATCGTCATCGCGACCGGCAGTGTCCCGATCGACCTCCCGAGCATGCCATTCGACGGCGAAACCATCGTCAGCAGCACCGAGGCGCTCTGCTTCGAGAAGCCGCCGGAAAAATTTCTTGTCGTCGGCGCGGGCGCGATCGGGCTCGAGCTTGGCTCGGTCTGGAGCCGGCTGGGCTCCGAGGTGACGGTGCTCGAATTTTTGCCTCGTATCGCGGTCGGTTTTGACTTGGAAATGGCCAACCTGCTCCAGCGCGCCCTCACCGCCCAGGGGATGAAGTTTCATCTCGAAACCAAAGTCGGCTCGATCAAGGTGACCGATGGCCGGGCCGTGGCCAGCGCGAGCAAAGGCGGCGAGGAAATCACTTTCGAAGCGGACAAGGTGCTGGTCTCGGTTGGCCGGCGCGCCTTTGCCGAAGGCGTAGGCGCGGACAAAGTCGGGGTGGCGCTGGACGAACGGGGCCGGGTCAAAGTCGATGAAACCTACCGGACCAACATCGAAGGCATCTATGCGATCGGCGACGTCATCGTCGGCCCGATGCTGGCGCACAAGGCGGAGGAAGAAGGCATCGCCTGCGTCGAGCTGATCGCAGGCAAGGCCGGGCATGTGAACTACGACGTCATTCCCGGCATCATCTACACCAATCCCGAGCTGGCCGGAGTCGGGATCACGGAGGATTTCGCGAAGGAAAAAGGGCTGAAAGTGCGGGTGGGCAAATTCCCCTTCCGCGCCAACGGCCGCGCCCTGGCGAACGACGACGCCGAAGGATGGGTAAAATTCATCGCCGATGCCGAGTCCGACCGCATTCTCGGGGCCTCGATTCTTTCCCATGCCGCCTCCGAACTCATCGCCGAGATCGTGGCGGTGATGGAATTCGGCGGGAGCAGCGAAGACCTCGGCCGCACCGTGCACGCGCACCCGACCTTGAGCGAAGCGGTCAAGGAGGCCGCCCTCGCAGTGGAGAAGCACGCCATCCACATCGGCAATCGCTGACGAATCGTAAGTATGGCCGAGGAAGAGAAGGCGAAAAAGGTTTCCGGGGCGGAGGAATACGTCTCGGCCGAGGTCGCGCTGGCGGAGCCACTCGATCCGGAGCAGGAGAAAGCCTTGCGCGATGCGCTGGAGAATTTGGATGAGCGAGCCTTTGGCTCCTTCGACATCGGCGCGAAAAGACTCTCCTTCTCCTATGACCCGACCCGCACTTCCAAGAAGCAGCTGCTCGATTTCATCCGACAGGCCGGAGGCAAACCCGGGCAGGTGGAGAGCGGAGGTTCGCCGCTGCTGCAGGAAGCCGAGGACCGTCCGCTGGGCGGCGCTACCTTAACGCAGGCCGAGATCGGCGCGGCTGGTGCGGGCGAAGCGGAAGCCGCCTAGCGTTCCCTCGAATTTCCTGACCAGGCCGAGGAATTGAAATTTCAAACCGAGGAATTCGGGATGAATCAGGGTCTGCAGGGCGCGACTTTTCTCCGCGCCCGCGGAAGCCAGCTCGGGATGGCTGCTGAGCAGACCGGTGAGGAAATGGTGCTGATCGGCAAACCCAGCCAGGGCCAGACCGCATTCTTCCGCCCGTTCGGTCAGGCTGGTCCATTCCACGTGGGTGGTGAGGTCGCTCTGGCCGACCCGTTCCAGGAGGGACGGCAGGACTCGATGTTCGGCATAGCATTGCAGAGTGCCGGTGCGGCGGCTCGGAGCATAGAATTCGTCCCGCGGCAGACCGTAATCGGCGATGAGAATGACGCCGGCCTGCAGCTTTCCGGCGAGAGTTTCGATCCAGTCCAGCATGGCCAGATTGACCTCGGTTTCGTAGCCCTCCAGCGGCGGGAAAGGGATTTTCGTTAGGCGAGCCTGCAGCCGCGGGTCGGTGATCGGGCGATCGACAAAGGTAAACCCGCAGGAGGTGCGCTCGACCAGCCGCTCGCTCCAGCGATAGCCCTGGCCTTCACGCCGGGTGACGAGCAGGCGCACCGGCATGGCGTCGAGCAGCTCATTGGAAAAATGGACGCCGCGAAACGGTGTCATCTCCTCGAGCGATCCGACCCATTCGGTCTGCCTTAGAAAAGGCCGCAGGACCCCGAGCTGTCGTTCGCGCAGGAGGGCGAAAGGCTCGACGATGCGATACCGCATCCTGGCAAAAAGATCCGGCTCTTGCTCCCGCAGAGCTTCCAGCACGTCGTGGGCAAATTCCCCGTGGTGCGCCCCCTGTTCCACAATCACGAAATCTCCCGGGCGCCCCATCATTTCCCAAATCTCGGCAAACTGCCCGGCGAGCATTTTGCCAAAGAGCGGACCGACGCTGACGCTGGTGAAATAATCGCCGTGCCGTCCGATGGCGCAGCGCCCCGAGCTGTAGTAGCCGTGGCGCGGATGGTAGAGCGCCTGCTCCATAAACCAGGAGAATGGGACCGGGCCGCGCCGGCGGATCCCGTCTCGAATTTCGTGAATCAGCTCGCCATTCTCTTCGTCCATTGCTCAGCGCTGGGTCGACGGAACAAGGGCGATCTTCGGCGCAAGCAGATCAATGTTCAAGCGCGCTACCATTTGGCATTCGAGGGATTTTGCCGCTAAGTTGCGCGCGATCTCGATCCTTTGGGCATCCGCCCGCTCGCCGCATGCCTGTTGATTATTTCACGCCGACGGAGTTTTCTCATGACCAGCGCCCGTGGTATGCGCGACCGTGGTTTTACCTTCCGGCCGGGCTGTTCCTGGTCGCGCTCGTGATCGGGCTGCTCATCTTTCTCCCGACCGCCTACACCCTCTGCCAGCAGGCCCAGAGCCTCGATCTTTCCCATCTCGAGCAGATGGAATCGGCCAGCGTCATCGTCGACCGCAACGACAAGATCTTTGGCCAGATCTACGTCGAAAATCGCGAGACCGTGCCCTACGACCAGCTCCCGCAGAATCTGGTCAACGCCATCATCGCAACGGAGGACAATAAGTTCTACCAGCACCATGGCTACGACTTGTTAGGCATCGTCCGGGCCGCGCTGAAGAACGCGCTCGCCGGCCATGTGCGGCAGGGGGCGAGCACGGTGACTCAGCAGTTGGCCCGCAATAGTTTCGAGCTCAAGGGCAAAACCTTTCGCCGCAAGCTGCTGGAGATGTTCGTCGCCCGGCGGATCGAGGATAATTTCTCCAAGCAAAAGATCATGGAGCTCTACCTCAACCGGATCTACTTCGGCGGCGGGCTCTACGGCGCGGAAGCGGCCGCGCGCGGCTATTTCGACAAACACGCCCGCGACATGACCCTGGCGGAGTGCGCCACTCTGGCCGGCCTGGTCAAAAGCCCGAACAAACTCTCCCCCTGGACCGATCGAAATGCTTCCCACGAGGCGCGCAACTTCGTCCTCAGCCGCATGGAAGAACTCGGCTTCATCGATCGCGCCCAGGAGCGAAGCGCGCAGGAAGAGATCCTCACTGTCGGCAACCGGCAGGACGCTCGCGGCCAGAACTACGCCATCGATCAGATACGCCAGCAAGTGATTGCCGCCGTGGGCTGGGATCGGGCCATGAGCGACGGCTTTCGCATTCACACCACGATCGATGCCGAGATGCAGAAGGCGGCGGAAAAATCCCTCCGCGCTCAGCTCGATGCGGCCGAGGAAACGCCCGGCTACCATCACCAGACTTACGCCCAATACGTCGCCCTCCTAAAAGAGAAGCGGGCTCAGAAATCCGACGATAAAAAAGCCAGCGCGCCGCCCGCGCCGGAATATCTCCAGGGCGCAGTCATCGCGCTCGATAACGAAACCGGGGGCATCCTCGCCCTGGTCGGCGGCCGGGATTTCGAGCATAACGAGTACAACCGTGCGCTCCAGGCGCGGCGTCCGCCGGGCACGGCGATGCTGCCTTTCGTCTACGCGGCCGCTTTTGAGAAAGGACTCTATCCCGGCTCGATCGTGGAAGATTCCGCGCTCGATAATCGCACCGTCATGATCGGCGGCACCACTGGCATCCTGGGCGAGTGGGGGCCGGAAAACGCCAACAACCGCTACGAAGGCGCCATCACCGCGCGGGAGGCGCTGGCGAAATCGAAGAACGGCGCCGCCGTCCGCATCGGCACGACCGCGGGGCTGGACAGCGTCTCGAAGCTGACCCACGCCGCCGGGGTGGAGAGCAAGTTGCGACCTTATCCCGCCACCTTCCTCGGCAGCAGCGAGATCACCCTGGCCGAGCTCGCCCTGGCCTACACGGTCTTCCCTAACGACGGCTGGCGCGCCACCGCCCCGCACATCCTCGATCGGATCGAGGACAAGAACGGCCACATCGTCTGGCAATCGGAAGAGAGCAAAAAACACCAAACCGTGCTCAAGCCGGCGGTGGCTTTTGAAATCACTTCCTGCCTCACCGATGCCCTGGCCGAGGGCACCGGCCATCTCGCCTACGCCAAATATGGGCTGAAGAAATTCCCCGCCGCGGGCAAGACCGGCACCGCCTACGATTTTACCGACGCTCTCTTTGCCGGCTATGACTCCGCCGTCACCTGCGCCGTCTGGGCCGGCTTCGATAAACCGCAGAAAATCTATCGCGGCGCCTTCGGCAGCGTGCTCGCACTCCCGGTCTGGGTCGATGTCATGAACGCCTCGGTCGGCAGCTTCCCGCCCCAGACCTTCACCCTCCCCCCGGGCGTGCATAAGGTCGAGATCTGTTCCAAATCCGGCCTGCTCGCGACGGATAAATGCTATGACACCGTGCGCGCCGCGGATGGCACCGAAGTGCGGCGGCGCACCAGCTATTTCGAATGGGCGGATGAGGCGCAGATGCCGCATGACGCCTGCGATGTGCATACCGACTCCGTCCGCACGCAGCTGGTGAAGAAGTTTGAGGAAAGCCAATGGCCGCGCGCCGCGCTCGCGGTCGACACCAAGGAAGTGCCCGCGGTGGTGGTGCGCGGCCCGACCCTGCTGGCGGGCGACGATCCCTATAACGCGGTCGGTTCCACCTACAAACCGGCCACCGCCGTGGCGCAGGCGAACGCGCAGCCTTTCGATCCCGAGAAGCCGATCAAACGCGCCATTCCGGTCGCGCCCACCCCGAGCGGCGAGGTGGAAGTGCGCCGGGCCGAGCCGGTCCGGCCGATCGATGAGACCCAGCGCGAGCCGCTCCTGCAAAACGAGCCGCCGGCGCCGCTGGATTTTAACGACGACGGTCATTGAGCGCAGTCCGTGGCTGAATTTCGCCTCACGGTTCTCAATCCGGGCGGTCGCGATCCGAGGCAGGATTTCGGTCCCGGCATCGCCGCCCCTAACGACGCCGAACACGCTCCGGTAAACTTTCACGGCTACGCTGCCTGCACCCGCGGGGCCTTTCATCGCGAGGTGAAACTGGCGGTGGCGGAGGGCGCGCCGGTGCTTTTGCTCCTGCGGGGCGACTTCAAGGCGAGCGAGCGGGCGCTGCATGAATTGAAGAGCCGCGGGCTGCCGGTGGTGATTTCGCTCAAGGAAACCGGCCTGCACCAGATCGAGCAACAGCTCGGGGATCCGAAGCGGGCCGCCCGTTTCCGCAGCCTCGTGCAGGAAGCCGACGGCTGCCTCGGCGCGACCCCGGAAGCGATCCAGTTTTATGGCCGCGGCCGCTTTATTCCTACGCCCTACCCGATGGCCGAGAGCGGCTGGGATTTTTCCCGTTCATTAGGGGAAAGGAAGGGGATTTTTGTCGGGACGCGGGAATGGGATATCCCGTCGCGGCATCATCTTGCGGCTCTGGCCCTGGCGCTGCAAACCGGGGAAGCGGTCACTGTTTTCGATCCCCGGCCCCGGCTTTGCCGCAAGCGCCTCAGCGCCCTCGGCCTGCCGCTCGACCGGCTGAACCTCATCGAAGGCCGCCTGCCCTATCGCGATTACCTGGCCGAGATGGCGCGGCACAAGCTCGTCCTGCAGGCCGACCGCAGTGCGGTCCCGGGACAAGTGGCGGGCGACGCCCTGCTCTGCCGCATGCCCTGCCTGGGAGGCGACGGCGCGATCGACCGCATCGGCTTTCCGCGCACTTCTGGTTTTGGCCGTTCGTTAGGGGAACTGGCCGGGCTGACCGCGCGCCTCCTGCGCGATCCCGCCTTTTACGCCGAGATCACCTACGAATCGCAGCAGCAGGCGCGCGAGCGGCTCGATTTTGCGGTGGTCGCGGCGCAACTGGCCGAGTTCTTCCGCGAGTTGTAGGGCGGGCGCTTCGCCTGCCGAGATCGACCAACTGCGCAGGCGAAGCGCCCGCTCTACAAAATCGCTTCAGCGTAATAATTTTCCAGCACCCGCGCCTGCGCCTTTTGCTCGAATTTTTTTGCGACCGATTCCGCACCACGCCGCGCCAGGTGGGTCAATTCCTCCGGCCGGTTTACCATTTCGAGCAATCTTTCGGCCAAGGCGCCGTGATCGCGTTCCCCGACCAGCACCCCGCTCTCGCCATCGGTGATCGCCTCCGGAATCCCGCCATGGCGCGTGGCGAACACTGGCAATCCGCTGGCCATCGCTTCCAGCATCGCATTCGGGACGCCCTCCTGGTTTCCATCCCTCCCCAGCTCGCTCGGATGCAGAAAAATATCGGAAGCATAGAAAGTGGTCCGCAGCTCCGTCTGACTGAGAAATCCGGCAAAATGCACCTGCTCGGCAATCTCCAACTCCCGTGCCAGCGCCCGCAGCTCCTCGCCCAGCGGACCTTCTCCCGCGATGGTGAAAGTGGCCCGCGGATGTTCCCGCTGAAAAGCGGCGAAAGCGCGCAGGCTGGTGCGGAAGCCCTTTTTCTCGATCAAACGCCCGGCCTGCAGGAAACGCCAGGCGCCGTCGTTAGGCCAGGATCGTTCCCGGAAAGGGAGATCGCCCAGCGGGATCCCGGTGCGATGCAGCCGGATTTTTTCCTCCGCACATCCGAGCTCGGCTACGGCCCGGGCGAGCGATTCGGAGCGGACCAGGACCAGGCGCGCCGCCGCCAGCATCTCCCGCGTGGCAGAGCGATAGCGCGGTTTATCGAGATCGACCAGGACATCGGCGCCATGAAACGAAACCACCGTGGGTCGCGACCAATGCCGCATGAGCGGGAGCAAATGAACCGCGATGTGTCCAAAGTAAATGTGCAACAATTGCGCGTCGGTTTCCGCCAGCACCCGCTCGATACGAGCCACTTCGGCGCCCGACATCTGCCAGGGAGCATCGTGCAGAGTGCGATACCAGAAGCGGCGCAAAAAATGCGTCCACGGTTTCCCGATCACAAACACGGGCGCAAAAGGGAAGCGCTGCGCTTCCTCGCGCTTCTGCGCGATGAGCACCGGCCGGAAGCGCGTCAGCGCCGTGATCTGCCGGTAGATGTGGAACATCTCCGGCTTGAGAAAGGTCGCGCAATAACAGGCGACGACAGGCGGAGAAGCGGGCACGCCTGACGTTCAACGCTGGCGCGCGCGGTTCAACTCAATCGGTGAGACGGCTCCGGGAACGAGCTTCCGCTCGTCCAAAATACCACCCGGGGCGCTGCTTAGAACGTCCAGGCAAAGAGCACGATGCCCTTTGGCTTCCCCGGGTTAGCCGGATCGTGCGTGACGTGTTCCTGTCCGTTACCATAACGAGCCGGGGCCGCCGGATTGATCAACTGGATCGGGTTGCCCGTCCGCAAAGCCACCTGCACCGCGCCTTCGGTCGGCACGATCGGTGCCGCCGAGGGTGGCACCGGTCTTGGCAGTTGCGTCGTCACCTTCCCCGTCGCGCCGGTCGTCCCGGTGGTGGTGGTCAGTTCACCCTGCCCCTGCCCAAAGGCGATGCTGGTCGCGCCAGCCAATAGAATGCTAAGGAATGTTTTTTTCATAATCACTCTCCCGAGGCGGGTCCGAGCGCGCATTGGCTTGCTCGCGCTCATCACTCGCCCCACAATTATAAATCGATGGACTACATTGAAAAGGCCGCACGTGTCTTGGATTTGGAAATTTCCGAGTTGCAGCGGCTGCGCCAACGGGTCGGAGAAGATTTCTCCCGCGCCGTCACCCTGATCAAAGAAACGGTCGAAGCCCGCGGGAAAGTGATCGTCCTCGGAGTCGGTAAATCCGGCCACATCGGTGAGAAAATCGGCGCCACGCTGACCAGCACCGGCTCGCCCGCCATTGTCCTTAATTCGCTCAACGCCTTGCATGGCGACCTCGGCGTGGTTTCGGATGGCGACGTGATCCTCGCCCTCAGCTACAGCGGGGAGACGGAGGAATTGCTCCGCATTCTGCCGGCCCTGACCCGCTTCCAGGTCGGCGTCATCGCGATGTGCGGCGTGCGCGATTCGACCCTGGCGCAGAATTGCGACGTCTTCCTCGACGTAAACGTCGAACAGGAGGCCTGCCCGCTCAATCTCGCTCCGACCTCCAGCACCACCGTCATGCTGGCTCTGGGAGACGCACTCGCCATGGTCTTGCTCGAGGCGCGCGGATTTCAAAAAGAGGATTTTGCCAAATTCCATCCCGGCGGCACGCTTGGGCGCAGCCTGCTCCTGCGGGTGCGCCAGATCATGCGCCCGCGGGCGGCGCTCGCACTTGTGCGTCCGGATGCGAACATCCACGCCGTTCTGGAAATGATGACCTCGCGCCGAGCCGGAGCCGCGGTGGTGGCGGGGCCGGATGAGAAGCTGCTCGGTATTTTCACCCACGGCGATTTCGTGCGGCATTTCCAGGCCGACCCGCGGATCGGCGAGCGGCTGGTGGTGGATCTGATGACCCTGAACCCGGTCGTGGTCGAGCAGGACCGGCTGGCGGTGGAAGTGCTCAACCTGCTCGAGTGCCACCGCATCGACGACCTGGTAGTGGTGGATGAAACCGGGGTGCCGGTCGGGATTGTCGACTCGCAGGATTTGACCAAGCTGAAGTTGCTCTAGGGGCGGTCGCGACTGGATCTGCGCGGGGTGATCCCTCCGGTCATCGACCTGATGGCGCGTGGTTGCTTTGCGGGCGCCCTCCTGCTAAAGCTCTCCACTCTCAACCAACCACTTCAAAAATCATGGCCGCTGCAAACGATCTCCGCAAAGGAATGGCAATTAAATACAATGGCAACACCGCCATCGTGCTCGACGTGCACCACCGCACCCCGGGAAACCTGCGCGCTTTCGTCCAGGCCATCATCCGCTACATCAATACCGGAAAGAGTGCCGACGTCCGCTTTGGCTCGACCGATAAAGTGGAGCTGGTCGAGATCGCCCGCACCACCCTCGAGTTTAGCTACAAGGACAACACCGGCTTCCATTTCATGGATCCGAGCACCTACGAGACGATCACCCTCGACGAGGCGTTGCTCTGCGAGGCGAAGGATTACCTGGTGGAGAATCTCCCGGTCGAAGTGCTCTTCACCGAAGGCCGTCCGGTCCAGGTGGAATTGCCCTCCTCGGTGCAGCTGAAAGTGGTGGAAGCGCCCGAGGGATTACGCGGCGACACCGCCAGTAACGTGACCAAGCCGGCTCTGCTTGAGACCGGCAAGACGGTCAACGTCCCCCTCTTCATCAACGAAGGCGAAACGGTCAAAATCGACACCCGCACCGGGAACTACATGGGGCGCGCCTAACGAATGCCGGCGCGGCGCGTCAACCGGTCGCCCGCCGGTCGCAAACCGAAGCGGCGCGTCAAAGTGGCCCCCGACGTCGTTCCCACTCGGCGCGCCCTGCCCCCGGCCGGCCCGCTCATGGTCCCGACCAAGTGGGTCAAATTCATCGCCGCGCTCTTCCTCCTCCCGCTCTGCGCCGTGGTCAGCCAGACCTTTTTCACCTCCTTCGCCCGGGCCACGGTGGCGGAGCGGCTCTGGGCCGGGGAAGAATTCTGGTTCTTCTCGTTAGGGGTGGTGCTCTGGCTGATCGCTTTTTTTGGCCTGCCGCGCCCGATCGTGCTCTACGTCTTCGGCCATGAACTGACCCACGCGCTCTGGGTCTGGATGATGGGAGGACGGGTCAGCCGCTTTCGAGTGAGCCGGAGCGGCGGGCACATTTTGACCGATAAGAACAACTTCCTCATCGCGCTGGCGCCCTATTTTTTCCCGCTCTACAGCATCCTCGTCCTCGCCCTCTACGGGGCGCTCAGCCTGTTTTTTAACCTGCAGCCTTTTGGCCGGCTCCTCTATGCCCTGGTCGGCGCGACCTGGGCATTTCACTTGAGCTTTACCTGCTGGATGATCCCGAAAAACCAGAGCGATCTGAGTGATAACGGCACCGTCTTTTCGCTCGTGGTGATTTATTTGATCAATCTGCTCCTGCTCAGCGTGATGCTGGTGGTGGCTTCACCGCGGATCAACTTCGAGAGCTTCGGCCACGACATGGTGCGGAACATCGCCAACTTTTCCCACGCCGTGGTCACGCTCTGCGAGGGCTTCAACCGCGGCGCCTGGTAGGGCCGGCGCGCCTTTCAGAAGGAGCCGTTTACGACAGCACCGCGAAGGGTAACCGCCCAAACGCCAGCGCTAACCGGAGCGAACCATCCGCGTTCTGCACGCTCTCGCCGGTAAACAAATCCGTCCCGCCTTTGAATCCTTCCGGCAGCTGCACCGCGGTGTCGCGCCAGAGTTCGCCTAACGGCGGAAACCCAACCCGCGAACTGAGTCGCGGCGCCAGCACGACGATCACTTTGCCTTCCCATTCCCGGGCAAAGGCCACGCAGCAATCGGCCAATTCCCCCGTCACCTCGAGCGGGCGATAACTGCCGCGCGCGCAAAGCTCCTGGTTTTCCCGCCGGAAAGTGAGCAACCGCTGGGTCAGGAAAAGCTTGATCCGCCCATCGCGCCAACTGCCTAACAAATCCTCCGGCGTCGCCTCGCCCAGTCCCTCCAGCATGGCGCCGCGCTGCGCGTAATCGACCGGCCGCCGGTTATCCGGGTCGACCAGGCTGAGGTCCCAAATCTCATTTCCCTGATAGATATCCGGCACTCCAGGCGAGGTCAGCTTGAGCAGCACCTGGCTCAATGCATTGACCATTCCGGTCTGCGCGACCGCTTCCGCCACCGGGAGGAAGCTCTCCAGGAAACGATTGCGTGGTGAAGGATCGAGGATTTTCTCGATGAAGGCAGCGACCGCTCCATCCCAAGCTTCGTTAGGCTGAACCCAGCTGGTGTTGAGCTTGGCCTCCTTCATCGCCTTGGCCATGTATTGCTGGATGCGCCCGACATATTCGCGCTGCGCCTCCGCGCTCAGCTCCCGATACGGCTGCAGCGGCCAACTGCCGAGCAGGGTCTGGTAAAGGAGATATTCCTCATTTCCATCCGGCGCTTCGCTTTCGTCGATGGCCCGTCTCCAGCGCCGATTGGCACTGCGCCATTTGCCTAACGACTTTCGCCACACCTCTGGCAGCTCGGAGATCGCCGCCATCCGGGCGCGGGTATCCTCGCTTCGTTTGGTGTCGTGGGTGGAGGTGGCGAGGAGGGTCGAGGGCCAATCTTCCTGCCGCTCCGCATTCCGCCGATGAAACTCGGCCACGCTCATCCCGAAGCGCTGCGGCTCACCGCCCACCTCGTTCAAGGCGGCCAGCCGGTTGTAGATGTAAAAGGCGGTGTCCTCCAGCCCCTTGGCCATGATCGGCCCGGTGATCTGCTGGAATTTGAGCACGAAATGGACGTGCTCAGCCCGCGCTTCCTCGTCCAGGTTTTCCGGGAAACGGAAAAGCAGGATGTCGCGCAGGAAATTGAAAACCGATTCTTCCAGCGCGGGGTTGCGCCGTTTCGCCGTCGAGACCGCGCGCTCGATCACTACCCGATCCGATTCGCTCACCGGATGATCCGGCGCCAGGTAAGTTCGGTAAACCGGGAAGCAGGCGATCGTTTCCCGCACCGCCATGGTCAGGGCATCGAGGGTATAATCGCGGTACCAACGATTTTTCTCCGAGAGCCGGTCGAACATCGAGCCGAGGACGTTGACGTCGTTGGCGAGCGACAGCCGCATCACCAGCCGTTTCTTGGCGTAAACCAGATGGCCGAAATGCAGGCTGTGCCCGATGAATTTGTGATAGGTCGTGATGACCGAGCGCTCGGCCGTACCGTCGACCAGCACGCCGACCGCGTCGTTCATAAAGTCGTAACCGGTCGTGCCGTGAACCGGCCAATCGGCCTGCAACTGCTCGTCGCCGCTGAGGATTTTCTCCACCACCAGATAGATGGCCCGCTCATCCTCCGGCAACTCTGCCCCGCGCGCCTCCGCCACCCGGCGCTGCAGCTTATGGAAATATTCGTTAGGCAAATAGAGTCCGTCCGGGTGATCGATCCGCAGCCCGGTGACCGCGCCGCTCCGAACCAGTTCCAGCACCAGCCGATGCGCCTCGTCGAAGACCTCGGGCAGTTCCATCCGGATGGCGGCCAGATCGTTGATATCGAAAAAGCGCCGGTAGTTAATCTCCTCCGCCGCCACCCGCCAAAAGGCGAGCCGATAGGCCTGATCGCTCAGCAACGCATCGAGCCGATCAAAACTGCGCGCCTCGCCCGGGGTGCCGTTGATAATGGTCAGCGCCTGCTCGATCGCGCCCTGCACTTCCGGCGCCTCCTCGCAGCGGCGCTCGAGCCGTTTCTTGATGATCTCCTTCTCGCGCGCCCGCTCCGCGATCCGCTCCGGATCGGTCTCGGTCCTCCGAGGCAGATACTCCAGCGCGGTGAAAATGCTCTGCAATTCGGCGTAGAAATCCTCTTCCTTATGCTCGCGCAATTGCTCGAGCGCGATCTCGAGAATGTGGCGGTAAGTGCCGGGCGCGATGGGAAATTCGTGGGCGAAATAACGCAGGAAAAAACGGCCGCTCTCGAAATTTACTTTGAGCTCGCCGCGCTCGAGCACGCGTCCGTATTGATCGCCCAGGATCGGGATGAGCACCTTATCCTGCAGATCGGATTTGAGCGGCTGCCAGTCGATATCGAAATAAGGTGCGTAAGGCGAACTGGGACCGTTCTCGAGCACATCGGCCCACCAGAGATTAGTCGGCTCGCCGATGCCCATGTGGTTGGGAACGAAATCGAGCACCTGCCCCATGCCTCGCGCCTGCATTTCCGCCACCCAGGCGTCGTATTCCGCGCGCGAACCGACTGCGGCGTTGAGCGCGTTATGGTCGGTAATGTCGTAGCCGTGCAGGCTCTCGGCCCGGGCCTGGAAATATGGCGACGCATAACAATCGCTAATCCCGAGCGCGTGCAGATACGGAACGATCTCGCGCGCCTGGTTGAAAGTGAAGTCGCGGTTGAACTGGAGCCGGTAAGTGGAGCTGGGAATACGAGGCGAAGGTGAACTCACAGGATGGCGAACTTAAGAGAAAATCGCTCGATGAACAGGTTTCGCGCTTGGGAATATCGTCGCCGGGGGCTCTACACGAATCAGCTTGCGTGGTCACGGCCGCACCAGCGGCCTCCCGCGTTACATCTTTTCCGGGACCTTGATTCCGAGGAGCTCGAGGCCTTTTTGCAGGACCCGGGCGGTCAGCTCGCATAAGGCAAGACGGGTGCTGCGCGCGGGCTCCTCGGATTTCAGGACCGGACACGCTTCGTAAAAGGCGTGGAAGGCGTTGGCCAGCTCGAAGAGGTAATTGGCCAGCAGGTTAGGACGAAAATCGTTCAACACCTGCGGCACAGTCTCGCCAAACTGGGCCAGGCGCTTGGCCAGGTTCAACTCGGCCGGCTCGGTCAGGATGAGCTCGTTAGGGGCAGAAAAGGCTTCGCCCGCCTTGCGGAATATCGAGCGGATGCGCACGTAGGCGTTCTGCAAATAGGGCGCGGTGTTGCCCTGGAACGAGAGCATCCGATCCCAGGAAAAAACGTAATCGGTCATCCGATACTGCGAGAGGTCGGCATATTTGACCGCGCCGATCCCGATCGTTCTTGCGATCTGATCTTTCTCCTCCGCCGGCAGCTCGGGATTCTTCTCCTGCACGATTTTCTGGGCGCGCAGGACCGCTTCATCGAGCACTTGGCGCAACGGCACGTTGTCGCCCGAGCGGGTTTTCATCAGCTTGCGGTCCTCGCCCAAAATGCTGCCATGAGTGATGTGGCGGAAATCGGCGGTGAACCCTTCTCGCCGCGCGATCTCGAAGATTTGCTTGAAATGCAGGAGCTGCGGCGCGCCGGTCACGATCCAGATTGTGTCCGCGCCGAGGTCGCCAAGGCGGTAATCGATCGTCGCGATATCGGTTGTGGCGTAATTGAAACCGCCGTCGCTTTTCTGAATAATGGCGGGCCGCTCGGCCAGCTCGGGGATCTCGCGAAAGAAGACGCAGACGGCGCCTTCGCTCGTCTCGGCCAGGCCGGATTTCTGTAGCCGCTCGACCACTCCCGGGAGCCGATCGTTATAAAAACTCTCGCCGCGCTGGAGGTCGTAATGGATGTCGAGAAGGTCGTAAGCGGCTTCAAATTCCCGCATCGAAAGCCCGACGCACTCCTGCCAGATGCGGACGTTTTCCTCATCGCCGGCCTGAAGCCTGACGAGTTCGCCGCGGCAGGCGTCGCGCACCGCTGGGTCGGTCTTGGTCAGTTCGTTCGCGCTTTTGTAAATCCGGACCAGCTCGGCAATCGGATCGCGCGCCAGCGCTTCGCGGTCGAGCAGGTGTTTCCAGCCGTAGATGACCATGCCGAACTGCGTGCCCCAGTCGCCGATGTGGTTATCGCGAATGACATCGTGCCCGAGGAAGCTGGCGATGCGGGCGAGGGCATCGCCCAGCACTATGCTGCGGATGTGGCCGACGTGCATCGGCTTGGCCACGTTGGGCGAGCCGAAGTCGATCACGATCCGACGCGGTCTCTCGGTCCGTGGCACGCCGAGGCGGTCGTCCTGCAAAAGCTGCGCCGCCTGCCGCGCG
Organism: Chthoniobacterales bacterium; assembly: GCA_965217735.1. Classification (GTDB taxonomy): domain Bacteria; phylum Verrucomicrobiota; class Verrucomicrobiia; order Chthoniobacterales; family UBA10450; genus Palsa-1392. Next base: position 173,130 of record CBDCJE010000001.1, read on the forward strand.
ATCGCGCTGGGTTTGAGGGTGAAATTGATGAACCCCGCGCCGGCCATGGTGGGCGGTTCGGCCAATTCCGACACCTCGAGCTGATCGATAATCTGCTGCGCCAGGGCGCGCGGATTTTCGCCCCGTTGCTTGGCCAGAACGAGCGCGGCATTTGTCTGGTAATCACCGAAGCGCGCATCGGTCGCGGGAACGACCTCGCCGGCCGCCGGCAGGTCAGCCGCGGTCAGCGCCTGAGTGAGCGCCTGTTTCAGTAAGAGCTGGAACGTTTCCATCGAAGAAATGCCGCCGAATTTCCCGCGCCTTCGCCGGAGCGTTTCGGCCGGCGGTCGACCCCTTACTTCTGCGCGCGCTCCTGGAAGACGGCCAGGATCTCTTCTTTGGTCGAGGCCGCGGCCAGGCTTTCGCGCACCGAGCGATCGTTGAGGAATTTGGCGATCGAAGCCAGAGTGCGGAGATGGGTTTGAAACTGATTCTTTGGCACGACGAAGAGGACGACGAACTTGACCGGAGCGTTATCGAGCGCGTCGAATTCGATCCCCTGGGTGGAGCGTCCAAAGGCCGCCACCACCTCGGTCACGGCGTCGGAGGAAGCGTGCGGGATGGCGATGCCGAAGCCGATCCCGGTGCTCATGGTTTCTTCGCGCTGTTTGAGGGCGGCGAGGATGCCGTCGCGGCTGGCGGCATCGATTCTTTTCTGGGCTACGAGCAGGTCGATCAGCTCCACAATGGCGGGCCAACGCTCGGTCGCCTGCATTTCGGGAATGATCTGCTCGGAAGTTAAAAGGCTGGCCAAAGACATGCGGTTTTTCCGAGTGGAGCGAAAGCTTAGCGTCAGAGGTTGGGATGACAAGGGCAATGCTGCTTTAGGCGCGGCCGCGGACGAGGCTTCGTCGCCGGCTGCGTTATCGGTCCGGTTTAAGATGATAACTGAGCTGGCGCGAAAGCAGCCAGCGCACCCCAAACATATCCACGGTGGCGCGGACGGCGCGATTGCCAAGGCCGTATTTGCTCAGGCCGTACTGGCGCGGGCGATGGTTGACCGGCACCTCGACCAGATGGTAGCCGGCGCCTTTGACCAGGGCGGGAATGAAGCGGTGCATGCCCTTGAAGGGGACCAGCGTGCGGACGCATTCCCGCCGCATCGCCTTCAGGGTGCAGCCGGTGTCGCGCACCCCGTCCCTGGTGAAACGGCTGCGGACGAAATTGGCGATCCGGCTGGTTAGGCGCTTGACCAGGGTATCCTTGCGTTTGGCCCGATAGCCGCAGACCAGGTCCGCTCCGCGCTCGATCTCGGCCAGAAGTTTCGGAATATCGGCCGGGTCGTTTTGCAGGTCGCCATCGATCAGGATGACGATGGAGCCGCGAGCGGCATTCGCCCCGGCATACATGGCTGCGCTTTGCCCGGCGTTGCGCTCAAATTGCAGCACTCGCACTTCCGGGGTTTTGGTGAGGCGTTCCAGCGTCCGATCGGTCGAACCATCGTCGACGAAGATCAACTCGTGCGCGATGCCGGCCAGGGCCGCGCTCAATTCGCTCTGCAGAATGGGCACGTTTTCCTCCTCGTTATAGAGCGGGATGACGACGGAAACGGCGGGCGGCGTGGAAGCGTCACTCATAACGGCAGCGTCCGATAATCGTAGCAGGCGAAGACCTGCACTTCGCGCAAAAGTCGCGCGCCAGCCTGGACCTTGATCGTAGCGATCGGCTCGGTGCGGGCAAAGGCGTCGCGAATATGCCGCGGCGGCCGCTCCCGTTTTCCGACCTGGAAGTAGAGCGCGGTCCGGCCGACGAACAGGTTCACCCCGTCCTCCTCGGAGTAGAAATCGTTTGAGGCGCGTTTGATCGTGGGGGAGAGCGGGACGAACTCGTCGTAGCGTGGCCAGAAGGAGAACTGATTAATCATGTCCTGCGACTCCGGGATGTAGACCGGCGGGTGGCCCGGGCCTTCGACCCGTTTATCGGTCAGGTAAAAGGCCAGCTCGGCGGCGCGATCCCGCTCATCGGCGATGAGGAAAACGCGGCTCCCGGTGCGCCTTTCAAAATCGCTCCGCAATTTGCTCGCGGCCCGGCCGAGCGAGGCCCAGCCGCGCAGGCGATCAGTGGGATCCTGGCCGCTGCGTTCGAATCCGACCGGATGAGCCATGAAACCAATGAGCAGCGCGCTCATGAGGAGGGAAATGAAGACAGCCGCGTTCGTCCAATGATACGCGGCGGTGCGAGAAGCGGCGCGTTCGCGCCAATAAGAGACGGCAAGAATGGAGAGGCTGAGAAAGGCGAGGCCGTCCCAGTTGGGTGCGGCCGCTTTATTGAAGGAAAGGACGAGGTAGATGAGGAAGACGGGCAGACCGAACCAGAGGAGGAAAAGCACCTTGAAATTCTGCTGCGCCCGCCGCCAGCTGCCGATGGTGGCCCAGACGAGGCCGAGGAAGAGCAAGGGCGAGTAAACCGCGAAATGTTCGCCCAGGAAAATCAGCAACTCGAGCGGATGAAAGCCGGGCGCGTGATCGAGGCTGCCACGCGATTTCAGGTGGGCGACGGTGATCCAGGCGTGGCGTGAATTCCAGAGAATGGGCGGAATGGTGCAGACCGCGACCACGAGCAGGAGCAGATACAGATTCGGGCGTTTGAATTCGCGCCGCAGCCGCCGGGTGAAGAGGAGCACGAGCAAGATGGAGATCAGCTCAAGGGCATTGGTGAATTTACAGAGGAACCCGAGCCCGATGAGCAGGCCGGTCAGGAGCCACCACCAGGAGAAGGCCGGCGAGCGCTCCAAGGCCAGCCAGAAGGTGTAAAACGCCGCCACCCAAAAAAAGATCGAGAGCGGATCGATGGTGAGGACGAGACTGCCGAGGTTGAAGATCGGGGTGATATTGAGCGCGAGCACCGTCCAGAAACCCGCCATCGAGCTGAAGAGCCGCTGGGCGAAATAATAGAGGAGCAGACTCGTCCCCGCGGCCAGGATCGGGCTCCAGAAACGCACGCCGAATTCGTTATCGCCAAAGATCGCGACGCTGGAGCGAATGACGAAGGCCACTCCGGGGCCTTTGCTAAAATAAGAGAGCGCCGGCCGCTGCGCCCACATCCAATAGTAGGCTTCATCGGGGGAGAGCTGGGTGGCGTTGAGCATGGTCAGCCGGATCGCCGTCAGCACCAGAATAAAGATCCAGACTGCGCGTGTTGTGCTCATGAAATGGCGTTACCGACCAGCCGCGGGTGGCGCTGGAAAAACTGCGGCGCCCACTTCGCCATGGCCCAGCGATAGAGCGCCTCGAGCAGCGCGAGGATGAAAGCGGTCGTGCCGGCGGCGAGGAAGAACGTCGCCGCCACGTCGCTCGGCCAGTGCGCCCCGAGATAAATCCGCGACCAGGCGATGGCGAGCGCGAAAAGGAAATAGAGCCAGCCCCAGCGCCGGTAGAAGAAGGAGAGAATCACGGCCACGGTCACGTTATTCGTCACATGGCCGGAAGGGAAAGAGCGTCCCGAGCGCACCCGGCCGCTGGGATTGGAATAGTGGATCGTGACCGGCAGGAAAAGGGCGTGGAATGCCGGATGCGCCTTGGCCAGTTGCACCATCCGCACCCGCTCCATCTGCTTCGGTCGGGCGCGATCGACATATTTCTTCAGCCCATCGGTCAGGCTGGCATTGAGCAAAAGGGCGATAGCGAGGCAGAAAACGAGCGCCTTGCCCTTGAACCCGGCAAAGATCAGCGCATACAGCCCGAGCAGCACGAGCAACGGCTTCCAGATCTCGACGTTGCTGATCGCGGCCATGAACAAGTCGAGCGCGGGATGCGTCCATTGCTGGTTAATGAGATGAAAGATGGTCTGATCCACGCGTGAGTCTCCCGAAACGGCCGTCCGAACTTCTGCACTTAAAGCTGAACACTCAAAACTTAAAGCCCACGTTCATGTTCAAAACGCTCGCTCTCCTCTGCGCCCTCGCTCTCGCCACCGCCACCTTGGAAGCGGCCGCTCCGCCGCCGGCCCGCGCCATTCTCGATCAGGTCCGGCTGCAACAATCGCAACAAGTGCTCGACCTGCAGGGGCAGCTCCGGACCGATGGCCAAGTCATTCCTTTTCGCCTCACCCAGACTGGCCCGATCATTCGCTACACTTTTGCCAACCCGCCCGAGACCGTGCAGCTCCGCCTCGAGGATAACGGCGCCCGGCTCGATCTGGTGCAGCAGTACAGCATGAAAAAATTTGCCAGCTCGCGCCTGGACGAGAAGATCGGCGGCAGCGCCGTCACCTACGGCGATCTGGCCCTGAAGTTCCTTTATTGGCCAAAGGCCCAGGTTATCGGAGCCGACACCCTGCGCACCCGCAACTGCTGGAAGCTGCGCCTCCTCGCGCCGGACCGGCAGGCGGAATACGCCACCGTCATCCTCTGGGTCGACAAAGAGAGCGGCGCACTGATGCGGATGGAAGGCTACAACGCCAAAGGCCAGCTCGCGAAACGGTTTGAGGTCGTCTCGGCGCAGAAGATCGATGGGCGCTGGTTTCTCAAGCAGATGCGGATCGAAGAGATGCAGCCGGGGACGAACAAGGTCCGGATTCGCAGCTATCTCGAGATCAAGAAATAAACGCCGCCGGGGCGGGGACTGGAACAATTCTCCTGCGCGGTTGAGCAAAACCTAAAAGAACGTATGAATCCCGGATGTTTGCCGTCCGTTTATCTTTTTGCACTCTACTTTCCCTGCTCGCGATCTCGTTAGGCCAGGCCCTGCAGGCTGCACCAGTCGTCTCCGGGCAGATCGCCGATCAGACTCTCTATCGCGCCGCCCCGGCGAAAGAGATCGACCTCACGACGAAATTTAACGACCCCGCCCTCCCGGCCAACACCGTCCGCATGACGGTCGTCGCCGGGAGCAACGACGCGGAGCTGGGCGACATCGACGTCACCCTCGAAGACCAGAAGACGCCGATCACAGTCGACAATTTCCTCCGCTATATCGACAGCGGCGCCTATCTGCCGCCGGATCCGAATTTTGACATCACCGCTCCCGTGTTTTTCCATCGTTCGGTGGCGAATTTCGTCATCCAGAGCGGCGGCTTCATCGCAGCCAAGGATCCGATCAGCCCGCCCGACCTCGCGCCCGGGCCGGTCACCACCTTTAGCCCGATCCCGAACGAAGCGCGGCCCGATCTGCACAACGTGCGCGGAACGATCGCGATGGCGAAACTTGCCGACGACCCCGACAGCGCCACCAGCCAATGGTTCATCAACCTGGCCGACAACAGCGAAAATCTCGATAACCAAAACGAAGGCTTCACTGTTTTCGGGACCATTTCCGACGCCGGAATGGAAACAGCCGACGCCGTCGCCGCGGTTCCCGTGTTTAACGCTGGCGGGCTCTACGGGAGCGCATTCACCAACCTGCCGCTGCAGGATTACTCGAGCAGCGAAATCCCGGAAGTCGATAACACGGTCAAGATCACCAGGTTCGTCCGCCCGCTCCGTTTCACCGCCACCAGCGATCATCCCAATCTCGCGAAAGTCAGTGTGATCTCGAACGACCTCTTCGTGCAGGGACTCGGCACTGGCACCGCCACCGTCACGGTGACTGCGACCGATTCGAACGGCGCGGCCGCCACGCAATCCTTTGAGGTCACGATCGAGACTCCGCCGGTGCACGCGGCCAACATTTCCACCCGGCTCGAAGTGGGCACCGACGACGATGCGCTCATCGGCGGCTTCATCGTGCGCGGCAACACCCCGAAGCGACTCATCATCCGCGCCGTCGGGCCGTCTCTCGCGCCCGACGTGAGCAATCCGTTGAGCGATCCCACGCTTGAATTGCACAATGCCAGCGGCGCCATCATCGCTTCGAACGACAATTGGGAAACCGCGCCGAACAAGCGCGACATCATGAACAGCGGCCTGGCCCCGACCGACCCGGCCGAAGCAGCCATCCTCACCACCGTGCCCGCGACCAGCAACGGCTCGGCCTACACCGCCGTCATCCACAACGCGGCCGGCACCAGCGGCATCGGCCTGGTCGAGGTTTATGATCTCGATAGCGGTCCCGGGGCCAGCGTTCTGAACATCTCCACCCGCGGCAATGTGCAGACGGGAGAGAAGGTCATGATCGGCGGTTTCATTATCTCGGGCGAAGGCTCGCAGCAGGTCCTGGTGCGCGCGCTCGGGCCCTCGCTGGCCGGCGCTGGCGTGGCCGATCCCTTGGCTAATCCGACGCTCTCGCTGGTCAACAGCCAGGGCACGCAGATCGATTTCAACGATGACTGGCAGAACAGCCCGGACGCCGAAGCGATCGAGGCCACCACCATTCCGCCGACCGATCCGAAAGAATCAGCCGTCCTGCAAACGCTCCAACCCGGCGGCTACACCGCGATCGTGAACGGAGCCAACGGCGGCACCGGCACAGGCCTGGTAGAAGTCTACGTCCTGCAAAGTCTGTAAGGGCTTCCCAGGCTGAGTCGCACGGGAGGCGCTGTAAACAGTGCCGAAACTGCCGTCGCCTATTCGTTAGGCACAGCGGCCTGCACGATCTGGGCAAAGCTGCGCGGGTCGAGACTCGCGCCGCCGACCAGCGCCCCGTCGATATCCGGCTGCGAGAGGAGGGTGCGGGCGTTATCCGGCTTTACACTCCCGCCGTACTGGATCCGGATTTTCTCCGCGGTCGCTTCGTCCGAGATCTCGCGCAGGCATTGGCGAATGAAAGCGTGCGCTTCCTGCGCCTGCTCGGCGCTGGCCGTTTTGCCGGTGCCGATGGCCCAGACCGGCTCGTAGGCGATGACGGTCTCGAGCAATTCCTTCGCTTCGACATCGGCCAGGCTGCCGCGTAGTTGCGCGGAGAGAACTTTTTTGACTTCGCCCTTTTCGCGCTGGGCCAGCGTCTCGCCCACGCAGAGGATCGGCCGCAACATCTCCTCCAGCGCCGCCCGCACCTTGCGGTTGACGATTTCATCCGTCTCGCCAAACATCGCTCGCCGTTCGCTGTGCCCGAGGACGACATACCGAACGAAAAGCTCGCGCAACATCGCCGGGCTGATCTCGCCGGTGTAGGCGCCACTCCGCTCCCAGTGCATGTTCTGCGCGCCCACCTTGATGCTCTGCGCCTGGGTCAGCAGCTCCGTCACTTTCGGGATGGCGGTGAAAGGCGGCACGATCACGATCTCGACTTCATCGAGGCCGTTGATCTCGCGCAGGAAGGTGGTGATGAAGGCTTCCGACTCGCTCTGAGTCATGTGCATCTTCCAATTCGCGGCGATGATTTTCTTTCTCATGAAATTTTTTACTTCTCGGTCAACGCCGCCACGCCCGGCAGCTCCTTGCCCTCGATCAATTCGAGCGAGGCCCCGCCGCCGGTGGAGATGAAAGTCATCTTATCGCCCAAGCCGGATGCATTCACCGCCGTGACCGAATCGCCCCCACCGATGATGGTGGTGGCATCCGCCTCCGCCAGCGCTTCGGCGATCGCTTCCGTCCCGGCGGAGAACTCGCGGATCTCGAAAATCCCGGGCGGGCCGTTCCAGAGAATGGTTTTGGCCTTCGCGATTTCGGCTTTGAAAAGAGTGATCGTTTCCGGGCCGATGTCGACCGCGATCCAGCCGTTAGGCACATCGTAGTCGTGTGAAACCCGGCCGCTGTGGCGGGTGGCAGCGCCCGGCTTGATTTCTTCCGCGCCTAACAAATCGATCGGCAGGAGCAGGCGGACGTTTTTCTCTTTCGCCAGCGCGATCAGTTCCTGGGCCAGGCCGAGCTTATCCTTTTCCACCCGGCTGCTGCCCATGTGCACGCCCTCAGATTCGAGGAAAGTATTGGCCATCGCGCCGCAGATCAAAATGGTGTCGGCCTTCTCCATCAGCGCCTTGATCACGCCGATTTTATCGGAAACCTTCGAGCCGCCGAGGATGACGAGGAACGGCTTGGCCGGGTTGGCCAGTTCTTCGTGCAAATATTTGAGTTCCTTTTCCATCAGGAATCCCATGGCCGATTGTTGCACGAACTTGGTCACGCCGGCGGTCGAGGCGTGCGCCCGATGGGCGGCGCCGAAAGCATCGTTGACGTAGATCCCGTCGCTCAAGGCGGCGAGCGATTCGGCAAACTTGGGGTCGTTCGCTTCTTCCCCAGCGTAGAAACGGACGTTTTCGAGCAGAGTGACGTCGCCTTCTTTCATGTCCGCGACGATTTTCTCAGCGTCGGCCCCCATGCAATCGTGGCTGAAAGCGACCGGGTGATCGATCATGTGATGCAGCGCCATGCCGATGGGTCGGAGCGAATATTTCTCCACCGGCTGCCCTTTCGGCCGCCCAAAATGCGCCATCAGGATTGTCTTGGCGCCGTGCTCGCGCAGGTAATTGATCGTCGGCAGCGACTCGCGCATCCGGGTTTCATCGGTGATCACGACCTGCCCGTCGCGTTCTTCAATTGGGACGTTGAAATCGACCCGGACCAGGACTCGTTTCCCGCGCACTTCCAGATCGCGGATGGTTAATTTGCTCATTCTCCAGCTCCTTCCTCGTAAACGTGCTCGTGCTCCTGCTCGTGCTCGAGCGGCGCAGAATAAACTCCTTCGTCCTCGCGCAAAAAATCCGCCCGCCCGGAAAACTTCCGCAACATTCCCATAAGCATCTGCACAATTCGGCTGAGTTGTTCTTTGGCAGGCGAGACGCGTTCTTCCGCGATCAATCCCCTTACGACCAACGCATCGAGACAAGCCGCACACTCCAGGGCCGAGCCTCTCGCGATCTCAAGAAATCTCGCCCGATCCCGGCCCGAGAACTTGCCGTTCCCTTCCGCGATATTGAGCGGGATGCTGGTCGAAGCACGGTCAAGTTGGTCTTTGACCGCCGCCCGTGCGTTGATCCCAACGCGGATCTCGCCAGCCCAGCCGCAGAAGGCGATGGCTTCGCGATAAACGTCCAATTTTTCGTGGTCGAAGAAAACTTTCATGCCTCAGAGAACTCGATCACGAGCAGGAGCACGATGACGAACTAACCGACCAGCATCTCCAGCATCTGCACGCAACGATTGCTATAACCCCACTCGTTGTCGTACCACCCCACCACCTTGACGAATTTCCCCTGCGCCATGGTCAACAGGCTGTCGAAGATGCAGGAATGCGGGTTGCCCACGATGTCATGCGAGACCAGCGGCTCGTCGGTGTACTCCAGCACGCCTTTGTAGCTGGCGTCGCCGGCGGCTTTTTTGAAAGCCGCATTGATCGCTTCCGCAGTGGTTTCTTTCTCCAGGATGGCGGTGAAATCAGTCACTGATCCATCCGGGGTCGGGACGCGGAAAGCGCCGCCGTTGAGCTTGCCTTTCAACGCCGGCAACACTTCGCCGATCGCTTTCGCCGCCCCCGTGCTCGAGGGGATGATGCTGACCGCGGCCGCGCGCGCCCGGCGCAGATCCTTGTGCGGCAGATCGAGAATGCTCTGGTCGTTGGTGTAGCTGTGAATCGTGCTCATGAAGCCGTTCACGATGGTGAAATTGTCCTGCAACACCTTGGCCAGCGGAGCCAGGCAGTTGGTCGTGCAGCTGGCGTTGGAGACGATGTTCATCTTGGCCGCGTCGTAAATGTCGTCGTTGATCCCGAGACAGATGGTCGCGTCCGGGTCTTTCGCCGGGGCGCTGATCAGCACTTTTTTCGCTCCACCCTGGGTGATGTGCAGCTCGGCTTTCCCGCGTTCGGTAAAGAAGCCGGTCGACTCGAGGACCACGTCCACGCCCAGATCTTTCCAGGGCAATTTAGCCGGGTCGCGCTCTTTCATGATCCTGATCTTGTGCCCGCGCACGATGATGTTCTCGTCGTCGTAGCCGAGCTCGCCGTCGAATTTTCCATGGACCGAATCCCACTTCAGGAGATGCGCGAGAGTGTGGGTGTCGGTCAGATCGTTGATCCCGCGGACCTGCGCGACCTGATCCGGGGACATGGCGCGCAAGACATTGCGCCCGATGCGGCCGAAGCCGTTGATGCCGATATTAGCCATAGAAAAAAGAGGTAAGTGGTTGGTTGAGTTAACGAGCCGCGGGATGGCGCGGGCCTTATCATTAGATCGCGGCGAAAGCGGAGGCAAGTAGATGAACAAAACTGCCCGCCGCACGGTCAAAGAACGGCTCATGCAAACGCTCATCCCTCTGCTCTGCCTCGGTCTCCTCGCCACCAGCGCGCCGGCCAAAGGCGCATCCCGCGGGAGCTCCACTCACCTCCGCACCGTGCTCGTGCTGGGCGACAGCATCTCGGCCGGTTACGGGTTGCGCCGCTCCGATGCCTACCCGGCTCTCCTTTCCGAAAAAGCGGCCGCCGCCGGGCTGCCGGTGCAGGTGATTAATGCCGGCGTCAGCGGCGACACTACCACCGGCGGCTTGCGCCGGCTGCCCGATCTCCTGCGGCGGAACAACCTCGACGCCCTCGTGATCGAGCTCGGGATTAATGATGCTTTCCGCGGTGTGCCGGTGGCCCAGATCGAAAGCAATCTGCAAAAGATCATCGACCAAACCCGGAGGCGTTTTTCAAAGGTGCAGATCGTCATCGCCGGGATGCAGGTGCCGGATTATTCCGCGGGAGATTACCTGACCGCGTTTGGCCAGATGTATGCCGAGCTGGCGCGGCGCAATCAGGCCGCCTTTGTCCCTTTTCTGCTCCAGGGCGTGGTCGGTCAGCCCGGGCTCAATCTGGCCGATCGGATCCATCCCAATGCCGCCGGACAAAAAATCCTCGCGAGCAACGTCTGGCCGGTGCTGGAGAGCGTGTTGAAGAAAAGTTAGCCACCGCAACCTCGTCATCGTGCTCATGCTCGCGATCGATTCTCCCGACCCGATGACGAATGCGAGGACGACGGAGGATGAAGGTGCGACCCACGCAGCGGGCGCATGAGTCGCGAAGATAAGACATGGATCCAGCCGACCCGCATAATCTTCACGACACCGCCGACAAACCGGTGCTCGAACGCATCGACATCGCCACCGAAGGCAACGACTGCGACGAATGTGTGCGCGCGTTGCGCGAGCCGCTGATGAAAATCGAAGGCGTGAAAGAAGTGATCGCCGACCCGAAAAGCGAGAATGTCTGGATCACCTTCGACGCCCGCAAGACGCATGCGCCGGCCCTGCACGACGCCATCCTCAAAAGCGGCTACAAGCCCGCCCCATAGTAGCGCAAGCTTCCAGCTTGCTCGTTCTCTCGACTGCAAGCTGAAAGCTTGCGCTAGCCTGGCTGCTGCTGGGTCAGGCAGTGAAATGCGCCCAGCCCCCAGATCAGCTCGCGGCAGTCGATCGGGACAATTTTCCGGCTCGGGAACGCCCGCTGCAAAACCTCCACCGCTGCTCCATCGCCCGGATCGGCGAACGTCGGCAGGAGCACGCTCGTGTTGGCGACGTAATAGTTGGCATAACTGGCCGGCAGACGCAGCCCCTCCCGCACGATCTTTCGCGGCATCGGCAAGGCGGTGATTTCGAGCGATTCCCCCCCAATCGCTAGGCCACGCAGGCGTTCCAGATTGGCTTGGAGCGGCGCGTAATTCGTGTCCGATTCGTCCTCTTCCAACACCGTCACTACCGCGCGTTCGCCGATGAAGCGGGTCAGATCATCAATGTGCCCATCGGTATCGTCCCCTTCAATCCCGTCGCCCAACCAGAGGATCTCGCTCACCCCGAGATAATCGCGCAGCCGCTGCTCGATCTCTTCCTTGCTCAACTGCGGATTGCGATTCGGGTTGAGCAGACAACTCTCGCTCGTCAGCAGCGCGCCGGCTCCGTTCACCTCGATCGAGCCACCCTCTAAAATCATGCGCGGATAATAAACCGGCAGCCCGAGCTTCTCGGCGATGCGGGTCGGCACCACTTCATCGAGATCGCAGGGCGGATACTTCCCGCCCCAGGCGTTGTAATCCCAATCCACGATCGCCAATCGCGGCTCCTCCGCCCGGGTCAGAAAAATCGGCCCATGATCCCGGCACCACGGCTCGTTCGTTGGGATGAGATGGAAGGTCAGCGCCTCCCCGGCCAGCCCGTCGAGCGCGGCGCGCGCCTCCGCCTCATGCGCGCCATTGCAGACGTTGATATTAACCGGCTCGGACTCGAGCAGCGCCGCCACCATTGCACGCAGGGTCGGCACCACCCGATCGTAGGACCCAGGAAAACTGATCCCTTCCCGGCGCGGCCAGGAAAGCCAGGTGGCGGCGTGCGGTTCCCATTCGGCCGGCATGCGATAACCGAGCTGTGTCGGCGTTTTTTCGTTAGGCATAAAAATCGTTCCTCCTGCTCCTGCTCCTGATCGTGCTCTTCTGCATCTGAAAAAACGAGGAGCAGGAAAAGGAGCGTTATCCTAATCGCCGTTGTTGCACCGCCAGCAGGGGCGGAAAATCGAAAAAGGTCGGCGAGGCGACCCGGCGCAGTAATTCGGCCGCCGCAGTCTGCAACGCGCGCCAGCGTTCCCATTCCAGATCGGGCGCGACCGAGATGTGCCGGAGCAAGCTGCGCCATTCCATCAGAGCGCGCTCCACGTCGCCGTGCCGGAGCGTGTCGGAAGTGAGCCGGTAGCGTCCGGAGGGATGCTCGACCACTTCGCGCACCACCTCCGATGCGCCGGCGCCGTAATGCACCGGCACGCCCATCTCGAGATAACCGGGATGATCGGTCCGCTCGTAAACCGTCTGGCAAAGCGCGCCGAGCCGCCCGGCCAAGGGCGAATCCTCCGCAGCGAAGCGCGGGCCGGCCCGGATGTTGGCCAGGTCGAAAACCAGATCGTCGATCGGATAACTTTCATCCTCCAGCGCCGCTGCCACCGCCAGTCCTTCGCCGCCTTGGAAAAAGCCAAACACCACCCCGCGCCGGGTCGGCGTCCCATCCGCCTCGACCAACCCGAGCCGCCGCCAGGCGGAGGCGGGCGAGGCCACGATCTCGGCCGCACGATCGTGTTCCAACTCGGGGCAGCCACGGCAAACCAGCGGGAGCGCCTCCCGCTGCGGCGGGTCGAGCAGAGCCGCGCCTGACGAGTCACGCAACGCGCTCGTTTTGATCGCGGAAAAATCGAGCCGCGCGCTCAAAGTCTGCCCACGCCTTACGATCTCATCGACTAAGCCACCGTCGCTCCAGGTTAGCATGCCTGCTTTCACCTGCTCGAAAAGCTCCTCCGCCTTCATCTGTTTCTGGCGCAGATGGCGACGCAGCCACTTCACCGGCTGGAGAATTTCTTCGTCCGCGGTCGCGGTCGCGATCGGCACTTCCCGGCCGTAAATTTTGCGCTCACGCAGACGGCAGAGGTTTCCGATTTTGAAACGATCGAGCGTCTGCGGAAGGCGAAGCGCCGGGACCCAGCGCTCGCGTTCCCGGATCAATAATTCGCCTAACGAAGCCTCCTGCGGGGCAGCCGCGGCCGGCTCCCATTGCTGCCGGCTGTTCAGAATCTCCCGGATCGGTCGCCTAACGAAACGAGCCCGTTCCGCATCGACCCAAAGTCCGCATGGCATCGGACCGGTCGCGAGCGAATGCTCCACCCCGAGCGGCACATTCTGCACGCTGAAGAGCGAGCGGCTTAGCTCCACCGCCGCGGCAAACGGTTGCTCGCCCCGTTCCGCCGCGCCACGCATCACACTGATCAGGCTGGGCCAGTCGACCTGGGTCGCCCGTTTTAATTGCCGCGGCCGGGCAAAGCTCAGGCGCGGCTGATCCGGGGTGAAGAGGATGAACCCGCTGTCGTCGAGCCCGCGCCGCCCCGCTCGGCCAAACATCTGCAGCAACTCATCCGGCTGGACCTGGCGCTCGAAATTTCCCGAGAGATAACGCGTCTCGGTGATGAGCACGGAGCGCATCGAGAAGTTGATCCCGGCCGCCAAACCCATCGTCGCCACCACGACGTTGAGCTGCCCGGCTTTGGCCAGCGGTTCAATCAAGCCGGCTCGGACCGCGTAGCTGAGCCCGCTGTGATGATAGGCGACGCGATTGCGCAGCAGTTTCGTTAGGCGTTTCCCCGCCAGCTGTTCCTGTTGCGGCGAAAGCGGGAGCGGATCGCGCAGCGGCACCGCGCTGGCGATGGCCTGGGCCAAATCCTCGGTCGCGTTGCGCAATGGCGCGAAAACCAGGATCGGCGCGAGGCCGTTGTGGAGCGCCTTGGCGATCATGCGCGGCCAGAACTCCCGCGTTTTGACGAAGCCGGCCTCGGGCAGATTGCGCAAATCGACCTCGTGCTGCGGCACCGGCCGTTGCTCGTGCCTAACGAGCACGGCATCGCGCCCCAGGCGGCGGAACCATTCCACCAAGTCCTGCGGATTGTTCACGCTCCCGCTGAGCAGGAGGAGCTGCGTCCCGGGCGGAGCGAGCGCGAGCGAGAGCTCGTAATGCACCCCGCGCACCGGGTCGGCGATGAGCTGATATTCATCCACCACCAGGAGGCGCGGACCCTGCCGGCGCAGGAAGCGCGTCCGCTGTGTCTCGAGCGTGGCTACGACCACTTTGGCGTCGAGGTTCAGGGCCAGGTCGCCGGTTGCGATCCCGACATCCCAGCCGCGCGCGCGCCACTCAGCCAGCTTGTCGTTCGCCAGCGCGCGGGTCGGGACGGTGAACACGGCCTGCCCTTTCAGCGAAGGATAGAGCAGCTCGAAGATATAAGTCTTGCCCGCCCCGGTCGGCGCATGCACGACCACGTCTTTGCCCGCCTGCAAAGCGCGCACCGCCTCCTGCTGCCAGAGATCGGGCACAACCAGGTTGATCTCCAGCCCGCGCATCGTGCCATCAAGATGAAGCGCTCTGGCGCGGCGGCAACGCGGCCGGCCCAGATTTACTCAGAGCCGGTCTCGGTCAGGGCATATTCGCTCGTCGCGTATTCTCGGAAACGGCTCTCGAGCGAAGCCAGGCTGGAGAATTTCCCCGAGTAATAGCCGAGGAGCGCACGCTCAAACGGCTGGTGGCGGGACAGCGCATCGAGCAGGCCGAGAAAACTTGGCTTATCCGTGGCCGCGAGAAAGCGGACAAACTTCTCCGATTCCTCGTAAAACGTGCGCACCTTCTCCGTCTCGGCCGGGTAATCCATCGTGACCAACTCGGCCAGGGGAAAGAGCGACTCGTTAGGGATCAAACCCGAGACCGGTTTCGAAATATAGCCGCGCGCCCGGCGATAACTGGCGTGCGCCTTGATCGAGACATATTGCGCGAAACCTTCGTCGAGCCAGCGCGGGATCCCATCCGGGTAGTAGCGATGCATGATGAGGTGAGCCACTTCATGCCCGAGCGTGTTGTTGGCAAACTTGCGCGCCGGATCGCGCTGAATGAACAAGCTCCCCTGGGAATGGATTCCGCCGGTCCATTTCTCGAGATGACCGACCCCTTGGAATTCGCGCCAGTCGTCCGGTTTCTCGAAAATGTAGATGTGCGATTTGGTGTCGCCGCTGGGAGGCTCGCGCTCCAGCTCTTTCACGATCACCCGATAATAGAATTCGGCTTCGACCGAGATCGGTGTCGCAACGTAACCATGCACGAAGTGATAGATGAAATGCTCCGTCTCGGCGTGCTTCCATTCCTCCGCATGAATGGCCAGGGCGCGCGCGCCGAGCGGGTTCGGATCGCTTTGGCTGAGGCTGGAGAAATCAACTTCCGGCAGGCTGCTGAGCTGCGCCTGCAGCGGGCGCAGGAAGACAAAAACCAGAATGAGACAAAGGACGGCCGGGCGAGGAATCACAGCTCTGAGGAAGAGCTACAATCGTGCGAGGAAGAACCGAAACGCCGCTAATTCAGGCGAGCTGCCGCCCGCTCTTTCCCATCCAACTCCAGCACCATGCGCTTGATGTGCCGATACTTGGTATGGTTAGCCAACTTGCGCCGGCTCACTTCCGCATCGCCCCAATGCACCACCTGGATCGTTTCCTGGCGCACGCCCCAACTGTTCATCGCGCGCGGGTTCGCCATGTAAAGGTCGATGGTGTTCCGCCCCGAAAGCGCCCAGCCGTAGTCCTCGACCCGATAAAGCTGTCCAGTGGAAAGAACCCGGAAGATCGTCCCGGCCGGCCAGCGCGCCCAATCCGCCGCCGCGCTCCCATAGATTTGATTCGTGAGGCGATCGCCCCGGAAAGGTTGCGATGGGATGACGTAGGCGATCTGCTGGTAACCATCTTGCGGCCCTCGAAAAACCGGCGCCGCCACCGGGATGGCCCGCGGCACCATCGGGCGCGCGGCTGCATGCAGAACGCCGCCCAGCGCGGTCCGATTGCCGTACTGCTTATGATCCGACTCCGTGTGGGTGTAAGCGGTCGTGCGAACCGACTGAAACTCCGTCTTGGCCAGTGGCCGCTCGTAAGCCGGCAAACTGCGGGTGGTGCCGCAGGCGCCTAACGACAGCGCAGCCGCGGCGGCGAGCAGGGCAGGATAAATTCTCATTCCGAGTGAGTCGGGAAGTTATTAACAGTTATTCACAAGCACAACAAGGGGCGACTTTGCCCAGTTGTGAATTCGTTCTCGTTCCCGAAACAAGCATGAACAGCCAGGCCGAACAAAGCGGCGAAGCGAAAGATCGAAACGGGACTTCCGACCACGCCGCGGACGTAGAGATGGCGGTCGAGCTTTCTGCCGTGCAACACCGTCCGTGAACCGCGCACCAGTCCGAGCATCGCCCGAGCCAGCCGGACGGCGCCCGACCAGACCTTTTATTCGCTCCGGCATGTGGCCGGTCACTTCGAAATACTCGAGCCGGACTTGGATCCCAATTTTAGTCTCGAAAGTGCGCTCTCCAATTCTAAAAATGGGAATTTATACCTCACAATTGAGCGGTGTAAGTAACGGCACGGGCGTTGGGTTGATCGAAATGTACGAATACTAACAATCCTATGAAAACAAGAACTCTATCTCTTCTTCTGCAGGCATTCGCTCTGACGAGCGGATTTAGTTGCTTCTCTGCCGCCGCCGCGCCGGGCGATCTGTATGTGGCCGAAAACGGATCGTTGGTGGGGAATTCCATTCTCGTCTTTGACCCGGCTGGCACTCGAAGCACTCTCGCCACCGGCTTTGATACCCCTGCGGGGCTAGCCTTCGATCGATCAGGGGAACCTGTTTGTGGCGGACGGCGCCACCGCAACGATCTACAAGATCACGCCGGCTGGAGACAAGACCACGTTCGCTGCCGGATTCCAAGGGCTCGGCGGTCTTGCTTTTGACTCGTCTGGGAACCTCTTCGCTGCAGAAAGTGGTGGTGGCGTGATCGCAAAGGTGAATCCAGACGGGACTAAGAACATCTTCGCTTCGGGATTAAATTCTCCAAACGGCCTGGCTTTTGATACCTCCGCTAATCTTTATGTTACTGAAACCGTTAAGGGCACCATCGACAAAATCGGCCCCGACGGAACGAAGAGCACTTTCGCATCGGGACTTAATAATCCATCAGGCATGACCTTTGACGGGGCGGGTAACCTCTATGTATCTGATAGCGGCAGTGGTACGGTCTTCAAGTTCACTACCAGCGGAGCAAAAAGCACGTTCGCGTCCGGTTTAGGTTTTGTGGGCGCACTTGCCTTTGATGGCTCGGGCCGGCTGTTCGCAGGCACATTCGATAAGATTTTGAAATTCGCCGGCGACGGCACAAGCACCGTCTTCGCCAACTCAATAATTGCCGGCCCTTTTGCTTTCGAACTATTCCCAGAAAAGCTGCGCAACATCAGCGCACGCGGGTTGGTGGGGACGGGGGATGATGCGCTGATTGGCGGCTTCATTGTCGGCGAGAGTGCTCTGGCGATTAACGCCGTTCTCGTTAGGGCAATTGGACCATCCTTGAGCGCCGCCGGCGTGACGAACCCGCTGGCCGATCCGACGCTGGAACTGCACAACTCCAGCGGAGCGATTGTGGCCTCGAATGACGACTGGCAGGACACACAGGAGGAACTGATCAACACCGCCGGTCGGGCACCGAGCGAGCCTAACGAGTCCGCGATCTATGCGACCCTGCCGGCCGGTAGTTATACAGCGGTCGTGCGTGGGGCCGGGGAGACGACCGGGACGGCTCTGGTCGAAGTCTACATCATCGGGCAATAGGGCCGCTACGGCTTGCTTCGAGCGGGAAAGATAGCGGGGAAATTGACCCCGGGTTGCTCGAATAATGAGCGAGCCAGGCTCGAGACAGTTCCGCGTTCATCCCTTCTTCCCCATCCGTGAAATCCGCGTAATCCGCGGTCAATCATCTCTCCGCCGGCGCTGCAGGCTGCAATTGGCATTTGCGACACGATTACGGAAGATTGCGCCATGCTCGCGAAATTTGCCAATCACCTCTCCCACACCCTCGAGGAAATCAAAGCGCAGGGATTGTACAAAACTGAACGCATCATCACCGGACCGCAGAACGCCGAGATCCCGATCGCGGACGGCCGCCGGGTGATTAATCTCTGCGCTAATAACTACCTCGGCCTGGCCGATCATCCCGTGCTCATCGCCGCGGCCAAGGAAGCGCTCGACTCCCATGGCTTCGGCATGGCCAGCGTCCGCTTCATTTGCGGCACGCAGGATATTCACAAGGAATTGGAAGCCGCTCTGACGAAATTTCTCGGGACGGAGGAGACCATTCTTTATCCCTCCTGCTTCGACGCCAACGGCGGGCTTTTCGAGACGCTGCTAGGCGCGGAGGACGCGGTCATTTCCGATGAGCTCAATCACGCCTCGATCATCGATGGAGTGCGGCTGTGCAAGGCGAAACGCTTTCGCTACAAAAACAGCGACATGGCCGATCTCGAAGCGCAACTGCAGGCGGCGAAAGAGGCGCGTTTCCGGCTCATCGCGACCGACGGCGTTTTCTCGATGGACGGCACGATCGCGAACCTGAAAGGCATCTGCGATCTGGCCGAA
The DNA here is from genome assembly GCA_965217735.1 of Chthoniobacterales bacterium. GTDB lineage: Bacteria > Verrucomicrobiota > Verrucomicrobiia > Chthoniobacterales > UBA10450 > Palsa-1392. The sequence goes on from CBDCJE010000001.1 coordinate 191,914, forward strand.
AAATACGACGCCTTGGTCATGGTGGACGACGCCCACGCGGCCGGGTTCATCGGCAAAACCGGACGCGGCACGCCGGAACATTGCGGAGTGCAGGGAAGGGTCGACATCCTCACCGGCACCCTCGGCAAAGCGCTCGGCGGCGCGAGCGGCGGCTACACCAGCGGGCGCAAGGAAATCGTCGCCCTCCTCCGCCAGCGCTCGCGGCCGTACCTTTTCTCCAACACCGTCGCGCCGCCGATCGTGGCGGCCTCGCTCAAGACGCTCGAGATGCTGAGTAGTTCCACCGAGCTGCGCGACAAGCTGGAGGAGAACACAAAATACTTCCGCGCCGCCCTGACCGAAAAAGGCCTAACGATCAAACCAGGCACTCATCCGATCGTCCCGATCATGCTGGGCGACGCCGCCCTTTCGCAAAAATTTGCCGCCCGGATGTTGGAGAAAGGTGTTTACGTGATTGGCTTTTTCTACCCGGTCGTGCCGCACGGCACCGCGCGGGTGCGCACGCAGGTCAGCGCGGCGCATTCGCGGGAGGAGCTGGAGCGCGCGGTCGAAGCCTTCGCCGAGACGAATGCCGAACTGGTCGCCTAACGAAATATTGTAGGGCGGGCGCTTGGCCAGCCGTGATTCTGGAACTGGGCAGGCGGAGCGCCCGCCCTACAACGGCCTTGGAGGGACGGACGCCGTGTCGTCCGTGTTTCTACCGGCTCCGACGATGCAGGGCGATGCTGGAGCCGACCCAGGTTTTGTCCTTGTTGAAGTCGACCCCCATCATCTTGCCCTGGCTCATCCGGACGAGGTTGTTGACCAGGACCGGCTCAACCTCTTCTGGCCAGAGGAACATCATCCGAATTTCCGCTTTGGAACGATGACCATCGACCGTCGGCACAAACTCGGCGTAGGTCACCTTGCGCTGCAGGATCCAACTATGTGGCTCATCGATTGCGGCCAGTTTTTCCGGGGTCGGATCCATTTCCACCCCAAGCCCGGCAAAGGAATAAAGCGGCTTGAGGACGTAATCCTGCAATGATTCGTTAGCGGGAAATTGGTCGGCAAAGTAGGCGTTGGAGGAATATTTCGATTTCAGGAAGGGGAGCGAATATTTGCTGATCCGAAAATAGAAATTGGGATGCCCGACCCATTTGATATCGAGATCGTCGCGGAAATCGAAGCCCGGCCGCAGCTCCGGCCGGCGCAGCAGCTCATCGAAGATGACCCGGTTATAAATTCGATCGATCCGGATTTCGCGTCCCTTGTGCTGGTAGAAGAGCTGGCGGCCGCGCTTCTTTATGCTCGTTAGGCACACGGGCCGCACCCCCAGCCCGATCTCGGAGCGAGCGAAATCGATCCGCGTTTTCTGCCGTTCCGGCTCGATCTCGAGCAGGATGACGTTCTCCGGATCCGCCTCGCCCACGATCACGCTGCGCAGCAGCTCGAGATAGGAAATTTCGTCGTGGCCACTGAAGAAGGGTTGCCAGCCTTCCGGTAGATCGGGAAAGGCATCGCGCAGGCAGCGCCAGAAAAAGAGCTGATAAGAGTAAAGGCTGGGAAAGCCCTGTAGCTCGATCAACTGCGGCCGGAGGCGCCCATCCTCTTCCTGGCAGACGGCGAAATCGACCTGCACGAAGAGTGGGTGCGGGTTTTCGTTAGGCACGACCAGCCGCGGCGGAATGGCCTCGCGCGCCTGGGCGAGAACTTCGGGCTGTTGCACCTGGGCGACGATCTCCCGCGCCGCCGACGTGATCTCGTCGGTGAATTCCGGGGTGAGAAAAATCGGCGTTTCGGAAATCCGGAAATCAGCCGGCCAGATCTGCGTCTCGTTCACCGCCCGCAGCAGCGCAGCGTATTTGTCTTCGCTAAAGTTGGCGTTGAAGCGGGCCCGCTCGGTCGGTTCCATGAGGCCGAGGCTAGCTCTGAAAAGCCTCTTTGTTCACCACGTAGGGCATTTTGGTCGGATCGCCGCTGTGATTCCCCTCCAGCACATCGATCACAGCCTGAGCGGTACGGCCGGCCATGCCTTTTTCCGGGTCGACCGAGAGCCGGGTGATCTTGCCGCCGCTGGCGAAATGGTGAAACAACCGCGTCCGATCGGCGATCTCAGGATCAAGCAGTGGCGAATCGCCCGGCAATGGTTCCTTCTCGAAAACATCCAAGGCGGCGCCCGCGATGACATTCTCCTTCAGCGCCTGGGCGAGTGCATTCTCATCCACCACCGGACCGCGCGAGCTATTCACGAGATAAGCCGTCGGTTTCATCATCCTGAGTGTCTTCTCATTGAGCAGGTGATAAGTCGGCTTGTCCGTCTCGCCTTCGCGCAGGAGCGGGACATGGATGCTGACGTAATCCGCCTGGCGCATCGCTTCCTCGAAGTCGACATACTTGATGCAGGTCTTTTCTTTCTGGATGCCTTTGTCGTAGCGCAGGTCCATTAACTCCTGGATCGAGCTGACGTAACTCTCGTTCTGATAAGCCGGGTCGTAACAAAGAATGTTCATGTCGAAGCCAGAGCATTTCTTGATCATGGCCAGACCGATGCGCCCGGTTCCGACGACGGCGATGGTCTTACCCGTCACCTCGTCACCGAGGAAAGGAAGAAACGGGTGCCAGGAGGGCCAGGTCTGGTCCCGCACCATCCGCTCGCTCGCGTACATCTTCCGCGCCACCATTCCCATCATGAAGAAAGCAAACTCAGCCGTCGCCTCGGTCAGGACATCGGCCGTGTTAGTGAATGGAATCTTATACTTATTTGCGTCGGCGCGATTGATGTTATCGAAGCCGACGGCGATCTGCGCTACCACCTTGAGTGAGTCTTTGCCCGCTTCGAAGATCTCGGCGTCGATCGGGTCGCGCAGGGTGGTGATCAAGGCATCGATCCCACTCTTCACTTTCTCGATGATCAGGCTCTTGGGCGGAGCATCGGGCCCTTGGAAAACTTCCAGGTCATAGCGCTCGCGCAGTCGGTTCTCGGCCGGGTCGCCGATTCGTGAGGTAGCAAAGACTCGTTTCTTATCGCTCATGAATTTTGTGCTCGGTTATAAGTTCTTTTCCGTCCAGGCGCTGACACGCTCGAGGGCCTTCTCGATGTTCTCGATCGAGTTGGCCACACTGAAGCGCAGGTAACCTTCGCCGAAATCGCCGAAGGCGGTCCCAGAGAGCGCGGCCACCCCGGCATCTTGGAGCAGGGCGTCGGCCAGCTTCTTCGAGGGCCAGCCAGTCTCTTTCACGTTAGGAAAGACATAGAAAGCGCCTTTGGGCAGGAGACAGGAGAAGCCCTTAATCTTGTTCAATCCCTCGACCATGATGTCGCGCCGTTTCTTAAACTCGGCGCACATTTTCTCGACCGACTCCTGCGGCCCGCGCAAAGCTTCGATCCCAGCCATCTGAGTAAAGCTGGCGGTGCAGGAGTTAGAGTTAGTCATGAGCCGGGAGACATGAGTGGCGAGGTCGGCCCGCATCACGCCGTAACCCATCCGCCAGCCGGTCATGGCATAGGTCTTGGAGAAACCGTCGAGCAAAATGCAGCGCTCCTGCATCCCCGGGATCGACATGATGGAATGATGTTCGCCCTCGAAAATGAGGCGGCTATAGATCTCGTCGGTCAGGACCATGATGTTGCGGTCGCCGATCGCGCGCGCAATCCCCTCGATGTCTTCCTTGGTCAGCATGCCGCCGGTCGGATTCTGGGGCGAGTTGAGGATGATCAACTTGGTCCGGTCATTGATCAGTTTGGCGAATTGGTCGACGTCGAAGCGAAAATCCATCTCCTCGCGCAACTGGATCGGAACCGCTTTGGCGCCGAGGTAGTTGATCATCGACTCATAGATGGGGAAGCCGGGATTTGGATAAATGACTTCGTCGCCTTCCTCGACCAAGGCGAGGATGGTGAAGAAAATGATTGGTTTGCCGCCGGGCACGACCACCACTTCTTCGGGCTGGACGGTGATCCCGCGCGTTTCGCCGACATATTGCGCGATCGTCTCACGCAGTTGTGGCATGCCGGCGGAGGGCCCGTAGTGGGTGAAACCCTTGTGCAGGGCGTCGGTGGCGGCTTCGATAATGTTCCCCGGCGTATCGAAATCGGGCTCGCCGATCTCGAGATGGACGATGTCGCGGCCCTTGGCTTCGAGAGCGCGGGCTTTGACCAACACTTCGAAAGCGGTCTCGGTGCCGAGACGCGCCATGCGTTTGGCGAGGCGAAGTTCGAGCGGATGATGCATAGAGGCGAAGCTTCCGGTTTTCTGAAACTGAGACAAGTCCAAATCGCGCACGACCGGATTCGTTAGGCGGAAGCGGGTCAGACGAATCTGGCTTCCGGGCCGGGAATGGTTCAGGGTGCGGGCATGCGAAATTTGGAATGCGAATCTTAATCGCGCCGGACAAATTCAAAGGATCGTTAGGCGCACGCGCGGTCGGCGAGGCGCTGGCGGCCGGCGTGCGCGAGGCCCTGCCCGCGGCCGAGGTGGAAATCTGCCCGCTGGCCGATGGCGGCGAGGGAACGGCCGAGGTGATCTGTTTTGCCCTGGCAGCGGAATGGGTTCCCTGCCCGACGCACGACGCGCTTGGCCGCCCGGTGGAGAGCGGCTATGGCTGGGTCGCTTCCTCCCGCCGCGCGATCATGGAAATGAGCGCCGCGGCCGGGCTTTTCCGGCTCACGGCTGAAGAGCGCGATCCGCTCCGCGCTTCCACCCATGGCGTGGGCGAAATGGTGCGGGCGGCGGCGGAGCGCGGAGCGAAGGAGATCATCCTCGGCCTGGGCGGGAGCGCGACGAACGACGGCGGCTTCGGGCTGGCCCGCGCGCTCGGTTACCGATTCTTCGCCGCCGACGGCCGGGAACTGGCCGGCCCCGTGGCGGAACTGGAGGAGCTGGCGCGAATCACTTCGCCTGACGACCTCCAACTGCCGCCGATCGTCGCCGCCTGCGACGTGCGCAATCCGCTCCTCGGCTCCGACGGCGCCACTCGCACTTTCGGGCCGCAGAAAGGGGCTACGCCCGAGAAAATGGAAATCCTGGAGCGCGCGCTCACCCGGCTGGCCGAGGTCGCCGCGGCCACCTTCGGCTGCGATCACCGCGCCGCGCCGAGCGCGGGCGCGGCGGGCGGGCTTGGCTTCGGACTTCTCACTTTTTGCGAAGCGGAGGTTCGTTCTGGTTTCGAGGTGGTGGCGGAGTTAATCGGCTTGCGCGAAAAGATCGCGCGGGCCGCGATCATCATCACCGGTGAAGGCAAACTGGATCGCCAGACTCTTTCGGGCAAAGCGCCGGCCGGCGTGGCCCAGCTGGCCCGGGCCGCGGGCAAACGGGTCTTTGCTGTCGTCGGCCAGGCGGAAGACAAGGAACCGGGCGAACTCTTCGACGCGGTCATCACCTTGGATGATGTAAGCCCGTTCTATCGCGAAACGCCGGGCCTGCTCCGGGAGCGGGCGCAGGCGCTCACCCGCCACTCCGCTTTTCCGAGAAGCTGAATCCCGCTCCGGCGGTGCGAGCCCGATTTACGGAGTCGGAGTGAGTGTGGGAGAGGCCGTCGCGGTCTCAGTGGCATTATCGGCCGCGTCCTTCACCTTCTCGACTGCTTCGGCGGTGGCGGCTTTCGCTTTCTCCGCCATCTCATTCATGGCCGCGGCAGCTTTGGGCGCCTCCTTTTTGGCCGCGTCTCTCGCTTCCTCGATCTTCTCCTTCGCTACGGCCGCGGCCTGGCGGGTTTTATCCTGGATGGCTTGTTTGGCCTCTTCCGTCTTTTCCTCGACCGACTGCGTCGTTTTCTTATCGCAGGCGTTGAGGGCGAAAGTGGCAACGGCCAGTGCGGCCAAGGGAAGGATGAATTTCATAATCGGGTTCACTTTTCCCTCGTCGCGGCCCCCGGCAAATCTTTTTCTGCGGCGGCGGCGCTTCATGTAATGTCCGGTGGCGATGGCAAAACAACCGACCCATCTCGACAAACCGGAGCCGCGTTGGCAGGCGGTGCTCGCCCTCATCGCGGTCGCGGCCGTGTATCTGGCTCTGCCCCGGTCCCTGATCCTCGGGCCGATCTGGCTCCTGCCCACGCTCATCGCGCTCCTCCTGCTGCCGACGGTCCTGACCCATCGCATGGGCAACGTCTCCCTCAACCACCACCTCGGTTACACCATCAGCGCCATCATCACTCTCGCGCTCATCGGCTCGGTGGTTTTGCTGGTGCTGGCCCTGCCGTCCCATCGCGAGACGCCGCTTCATCTCCTTTATTCCGCGGCGCTTCTTTGGTTCACCAACGTGATCGTTTTCGCCCTTTGGTATTGGCGGATCGACGGCGGCGGACCGAACGAGCGGGCGAAGGTGAAGGAGTTTGGCAGCTGTAGTTTCCTCTTTCCGCAGATGCAGATCCCGGCGGAGGAGCGAGGCGACTTTGCCTGCGCGCGCTGGCGTCCGCATTTCGTCGATTACCTCTTCGTCGCCTTTACCCAGAGCTCTACCTTTGGCCCGACCGACGCTCCGCTTCTCGCGCGCTGGGCCAAGATTCTGGCCATGACCCAGGTCTCGATCTCGCTCACCATCGTCGTGCTGCTGATCTCGCGCGCGGTGGGCGCATTGTGAGGCGGATTTTCTAAAGAAATTTGCGGCCTGAGGCTCGCCTGGATCGCGATTTGCTCTGCAGATCTGGCCATGAGCTTTACCACCTTAAACGATCTCGACCAGGCGCTGGTCGCCGTGCAGCGCGGCGCCTCCGCCATGCCGCAGCTCTACCGCGCGCTGGGCGAGGGCGAGCTTTTCCTCCTCATCCCGACCCGGCCCGACCTCGAGCTGGGCGACGCCGTCGAACTGAAGAACGGGATGGAGTTTCCCTTCGTCATGCTGCAGGACGAGGAGGGGGAGATCGTGCCGATTTTCTCCTCCGAAGAGCGAGCCCAGGAAGGCCTGGCGCGGGGCAAGGTCGCGCCCGACACCCTGCTGATTGTTTCCATGCCGGCCATTCAAGTGATGGAAATCCTAGGCCGGATCGGGCTTCACGCCGTGATCAACAAGAGCTGCACCACCCCGCAGTTCGACCTCCCGCCCGATCTCATGCAGGATATCGCCAACGGCAAAGTCTTCCAGCCCCTGCCCCTGGAGGATGACGAGATCGAAGTCGCGCTCGACCTGCTCGACCCGGCCGATTATCCCACCACGCTGGTGCAGGCGGCCTTCGAGGTCATCCGGAAACACCGAAACTTTCGCGCCGCCTGGATCTTCCGCAGCCCGCGCGGGGAAGCCGTCGCGCCGAGCGGGCGAGGCTACCAATTTCTCCTCCTGATGGAACCGCGCGACTCGGTTATCTACCATGAACTCAACCTCGTCATGGCCGCCGCCCGCGACCTCGAAGATGACATCAGCCACGGCCTGGTCGACGAGGCCGACCCGGTCTACATCGCCAACCTTTTCCGCCAGGCCGAGCCATTCTACGTCGCGGCCGACTTTGCCCAGCCGCGCGGGCAATAGCGGCCGGCTGCGCAAATGAGAAACGCCCCGCGCTTTTGGCACGGGGCGTTCTCGGAATTGTTGTCTAACGAGTAAAGGTTATTCCTTCGGCGTCGACTCCATCGAGGAGCTGGTGATGTCTTCCGCGCCGGCGTTTTCGTAGATGTCTTTGGCCCGCTTCTCTTCGTCGCTGTCGTGGGTGTGGACGGCGATGAGGTAGTTGCCGGATTTGAGTTTCTCTTCGTAGCGTTTCGCTTCGATCTCGGGAATGCCGAGGCCGATGAGACCGCCGACCACGCCGCCGGCCGCGCCGCCGATAGCCGCGCCGCTCAAGGCCGCCATGATCGGGCCGGCCGCGATGAGCGGTCCGACACCCGGGATGGCGAGAGCGCCGATGCCGGCGAGGAGTCCGATGACGCCGCCAGTAACACCGCCCGTGACTCCACCAGTGGTGGCGCCTTCAGGAGCTTTGGTGGCTTTGACGTGGCCGATGTCATGTTTGCCTTCGGTGTCGGGCAGGAGGATGGAGATTTCGTTCGCCGGGAAGCCGGAGGCTTGGAGGCCTTCGACGATTTGTTCGGCCTGGCCATGGCTCTGGGCGATGCAGAAAACTTGTGTTTTGGACATAATGTTGGGTCTTTTTTCTATTGGTTTGGTGTTGAAATTATTCGGAGGTTTTGACCTCGAGTTGGTTCATGACTTTGTCGCCGCTGGCGTGAGCCCGGGCGTGCTTGGCGATGGCCATCTTTTCCGCCTCGGTCTTGACCGGTCCACGCAAGGTCACGACGCCGTCGGCGGTGATGATCTTGACGTTCTTGGCCGTCATGCTGAGCGAGTCGTCTTTCATCACCGCGCGCCGGATGGCTGCGGTGATCTTGATGTCGGCGGAGTCGTTGGATTGATCGCCGGAAGTCTTGGTGTCGCTCTCACGGTCGCGAACGTTTCGGCCGGAATTATCCGCCGGGGTCGGGGTGGCGGCGGAGTCGTTGTCCTCGGCCACAACGGAGAGGGTAAGGGCGCTGAGGCAGAGCAGGGATAAGAGTGTGCGTTTCATCATAATAATAAATGCCGCCATCTGGCGGCGCTTTGATACGGGCTTGGCGGAAGGCGCGGCTGCCTCAGCTCCCGAAATAACCGAAAAAAAGCGGAAATAAATCGGGCGCCGAAGCCCGCGCCCCGAGGTTTTCGGACCGGCTCGGCTCGACCAGCCGCCGGGGGTTCAAGAATCGCACCGTAATTAGCGGCGCGGCGGATCTCAGACCAGGAATTTGCCCTTCGCCATCACCTGTTCGTCGTCGAACCAAATGTCGAAGTCGCGTCCGACGCAATCGATGTGCGTCTTGGAGAGCCAGGTCTGGCCGGTGTGCTCGGCATAGGGGTGGCCAAAGGCAATGTGAATGCCGGGAATTTTCTCATCCTGAAGGATGTTACCGATGATGTCTTTGCAGGCGGTGTTGGTGCCGACGGCAAATTCGCCCACCCGGTTGCTGTTCTCGTCCGTCATGGTGTAGGCGGTGAATTCCTCCAGCAATTCCTGGTTGGCGCAGGCGAGCGATCTGATCCGGTTATCCCGGATCTCGATTGTGAGCGGAGTGGCCTGGATGTCGCCGTATTTCTGGCAAAGGTAATCGCCGACCACCCCGTCGACCACGAAGACGCCGTTGCTATCGAAGGGGGAGGTGAAAATCTCGCCCCCGGGCAGGTTGCCCCATTTCTCCGGGGTGATGATGCCGCTGGTCTTGAGCCAGCGCAGGTTGGCGGAAAAATCGGCGGTGTAGTCGGTCCCGGCGGCGGTGCGGCAGGTGATCCGCCTGGAACGGCGCGCTTTCTCGACCAGGATCTGGCTGTGCGCGTCGATTGCTTTGAAATCGGCCCGCATCCCTTCGAGCATGATCTGCCGGCTGATGTTGACCATGTGGCCGTGGCGGATGTGGTTCTTGTTCACCACGTCGCTCATCTGCATGCGCGAGCCGAGCTCGCCTCGCTGGGTTTGCGCACAAAAGATCGAGACCTGCGAGGTGCCGAGATCATCCAGGATGACGCGCGGCATGTCGGTCAAAGGCCGCTCGGCATATTCTTCCAGGACAAAGACGGCGTGCTCGGACCCGACTTCCTCGACCTGTTGCTGGAGGGCAGCGGCGATCTCGCTCGTGACCCGGTCGGTGATAATGGTGATGCGTTCGTTAGGCTGAAGACGCAGGCAATCGCGGATGGCGTTGCGCGCGCCCGGGATCAGCTCGGGATCGACGGCGGCGGTAGCGGTGGAAAAGCGGTTCGGCATGGCGGAAAGACGCTCAGCATGGCGCGGAATAGTGCCCAGGGCAATTCCGCTAGAGCTGTGCCGCCGCCGGCAGCGGCACGGTCAATCCTTCGTAGGTTTCCTCCACGATCAGGTCGACCACGTCGTGCATGTTGTGCTCGCGTTCCCAAGCCGCCAGCTGGCGGTCGGCGCCGGTGCCTTCACGCATGATTTTCTCGACGTGGGCGATCTCCTGCTCGCTCCCCAGTTCATCCACTTCGGTGCTGATGAAATCGAGCAACTCATCGAGCAGCTCGCGCGTGTCCATTTCCGCCTCGCGGCCGAAATCGATCAGCTTGCCGTCGAGCCCGTAGCGCGAGGCACGCCAGCGATTCTCGTCGATCAAGCGGCGGCGATAGACGCGGAAGGTGGTGTTGTGCCGGAGCAGCTTGTGCAGCTTGACCACGATGGCCTGGATGACCGCGGCCATCGCCATGGTGTCGTCGACCCGGCTTTGCGCGTCGCAAATGCGGATCTCGAGCGTGTCGAAAAACGGATGCAGCCGGATGTCCCACCAGATCTTCTTCGCGTTATCGACGCAGCCGGTCTTGATCAGCAGCTTGAGGAAATCCTCATACTCGGAAAGGCTCTCGAAGGCGTCGGGCGTGCCGGTGCGCGGGAAACGCTCGAAGACTTTGAGGCGATAACCTTTCAGCCCGGTATTGCGCCCGACCCAGAAAGGCGAGTTGGTCGAAAGGGCGTAGAGATGCGGGAGGAAATAGCGGGCCTGGTTCATGACGTGGATCGCGGTCGAGCGATCGGGAATGCCGACATGGACGTGGAGCCCGAAGATGAGATTGGCCCGCGCCACTTGCTGCAGATCTTTCACGATGGTGGCGTAGCGCTCTCCTTCCGTGATGTGCTGGTCGAACCAATGCGAAAACGGATGCGTCCCGGCGGAGGCGATCTTCAAGCCGCCCCGGCCGGCCATGGTGGCGAGCTCGCTCCGCAGGCGCACGACCTGCTCGCGCCCTTCGTGGATGTTGCCGCAGACGTCCGTCCCGAGCTCAACCACCGATTGATGCATCTCGGGCTTGATCTGTTCCTTCAGCGTCACCTTCCCCTCGCCCAGGATCTGCTGGATGTGGGAACGCAATTCGCGCGTCTCCGGATCAATAATTTGAAATTCTTCTTCGATCCCGAGAGTGAAGACGTGATCGCTCATGCCCTAACAACAACCGCCAAGTCGCCGCCGCGCGCAAGCTGATCGTCACTGGGACATCGGCGCTACCGGTGGCCGGCTGGCTTGTAACCTGCTAAAGCAAGCGCGCTCATGAGAATCGCTCCGCGCCGGACCGGCTTTGCCCTTGTCGAAATCATGGTCGCGGTCGCCATCGTCGCGCTCCTCGCTTCGCTGGCTGTGGCCGGATTTCTGCGCGCGCGCAAACGTTCCCAAGCCGTCACTGTCCTGACCGAGCTGCGTTTGCTCGACCGGGCGATTACTCTCTACGCGATCGAGAATAGTAAAATCTCCGGCGCCAAAGCCAGGTTCAAGGATCTGAAGGTCTACCTGAAAAAGAATGGAAACCTCTACCAGACGGGCAAGGATGTCCTGGGCCACTCCTACGGCTCCGCTTTCTATGTCGGTGCTCTCCCCAAGGTCCCAAAAAAGCGCTGGCCGACGCCGTAGCAAACAGCTACTGGGACCCCTATCCGTGAATCTGCCTAACCAATTCCGAGGGCCGGCCCAGAGCGAAACGTGATGGCCCATGCCGCAACCCCAACCGCCCAATCCTTGCCGGGCGGCAGTCGGCGCAAGCGTCCGTGAGGGCAACCAGCTCGTATGGGAGTTATGCAATGGACAGGATGGATCTTGGGGTTGCTCCTTTGCGGGTGGGGCAGTGGGTGCGCGAGCTTGCCTAACCAGAAATCGGCTGATTTCACCGCAGGGCGGCGTTCCTTCCGCAGCGGCGGCGAGAAGATCCTGGTCGATGTCTACACGCCAAAGGCCGCGGGCCGCCATTCGCCCGTCCTGGTGCTGCATGGCGCGGGCGGGATGCTCTTCGATGGACCGGAGATGACGCGAGTGGCGCAGGCTTTGGCAGCGGCTGGGTTCGAGGCCTACCAAGTTCATTATTTCGATCGCACTCACACCTGGTTTGCGCGCCAGGCGGTCTTGCTAAAACTTTTTCCAACTTGGCGTGAGACGGTGCACGATGCGGTCGGATGGGTGCGCGCGCAGCAGCCAGAGGCGAAGGCGGTGGGAATTTTTGGCTATTCGTTAGGCGCGTTTGCCGCGATCGAGGAAGCGCGAGTCAATCCGGCCGTCGGCGCAGTGGTGGAAGAGGCGGGCGGCTTCTGGAATGGCCATCCGGAAGGCCCCACGCGTCACCCCTTGCCGCCGCTGCTGGTCATCCACGGCACGGCGGACACGCGCGTGCCTCAGCAGAAATACACTCAGCCGTTGCTGGAGTATCTCCGGAGGAACCGGGAGCGATTCGAGAAGCAGTTCTACCCGGGCGAAGGTCATGAGTTCTCCGCTCCGGCGCGAGCCAGGGTGCGGGCGCAGGCGGTCGATTTTTTCCGGCGCCACCTGCGCTGATTCGCCTCGAGGCTCGACTCGTTTTAGAGGTTGAAGGCGTCCTCGATGACGCAGGCCTGCTCGCGCTTGTGCAAAGCAAGCGCGCCGACCGCCGGGCTGGCGCTGGCGTTGCGCCCGGCATAAACAATCTCCCTGCCTAACAATGCCCGCAGACGCGGCTCGATGTAGGTCCAGGCGCCCATGTTTTGCGATTCTTCCTGGCACCAGACGATCTTCTGCGCCTGGGCAAAGGGCTCGAGCGCGGCGAGCAGTTTCTCTTCCGCCAGCGGGTAGAGCTGCTCCAGCCTAACGATGGCCGCGGTTTCGATTTTTTCCTCGCTGCGGTGGTTGAGCAGGTCGTAGTAAACCTTGCCCGAGCAGAGGATGACCCGCTCGATCTTCTCCCGCGCGCCCACTTCCGGCCCGGGCAGGATTTCGGAGAAACTGCCTTCCAGAAAATCCTCCGCCCGTGAAGCAGAGTGCTCGGAACGGAGCAGGCTTTTCGGCGTCATGATGATGAGCGGCTTGATGAAATCCCGTTTCATCTGCCGGCGCAGGACGTGAAAATATTGCGCCGCGGTGGTGAGATTGCAGACCTGGATATTGTCCTCCGCGCAGGCCTGAAGAAAGCGCTCCAGCCGGCCGCTGGAATGTTCCGGCCCCTGTCCCTCGTAGCCGTGCGGCAGGAGCAGGACGATGCCGCTCGGGCGCTGCCATTTCGATTCCGCCGAGACGATGAACTGATCGATAATGGTCTGCGCGCCATTGGCGAAATCGCCAAACTGCGCTTCCCAAAGGCAAAGCATGTTGGGGAAATCGAGCGAGTAACCGTAATCGAACCCGAGCACCGCGGCCTCGGAGAGCAGGCTGTTATAGATGCAGATGCGGGCCTGGTCGGGCGCGAGATGGAGCAGCGGCAGATACGGTTTGCCGGTTTTCGCGTCGTAAAGAAAAGCGTGGCGATGGCTGAAGGTGCCGCGCCGGCTGTCCTGCCCCGACAGGCGCACCGGCACGCCCTCGAGCAGGAGCGAGCCAAAGGCCAGCGCCTCGGCAAAACCCCAATCGTAGGGCCCGCCGGCTTTGTAGACTTCGCGCTGCCGATCGATTGTGATTCGTTTCACTTTGGGCAGGATGTTGAAATCCTCCGGCACCTTCGTCAGGCCATCGACGATCTGTTTCAGCGTCTCGGCCGAGATCGCGGTCGGGCGCGTTTGGCTGCTGTATTTTGGTTGAAAGACCGCGGTCGATTCGCGGAAGCGATCCTTCTGCTCGGCCCGCTCTTTCTCGATCGATTTCACCTCGTCCAGCGTCATTTCGAGGCGGAGTTCAAACTCCGCTTCGAGCGATGCGGCGTCGTCTTCGCTCAGGACACCGGACCCCAGCAGCTCCTTCTTATAAAGCTGCGCGACGGACGGGCGCTTGGCGATTTTGGCGTAAAGATCGGGCTGAGTGAAAAGCGGTTCGTCCCCTTCGTTATGCCCGTAGCGCCGGTAGCAATACATGTCGATGACCACGTCGCGGCCAAATTTCTGGCGAAAATCGAGCGCGGTTTCGGTCACGAATTTTACCGCGATCGGGTCGTCCCCGTTCACGTGGAAGATTGGGACCTCGATCATCTTGGCGATATCGGTCGCATACATGGAGGAGCGGGCGTCCTCCGGCAAAGTGGTGAAGCCGATCTGATTATTCACCACCACATGGACGGTGCCGCCGGTGCTGTAGCCGTGCAGTTGCGACATGTTGAGCACTTCCGAGACAATCCCCTGGCCGGCAAAAGCGGCGTCGCCATGGACGAGGAGCGGGAGCACCTTGCGCCGATGCTCGGTGTCGCCGCGGATGCGCTGACGAGCGCGCGCGATCCCTTCCACCACCGGATCGACCGCTTCGAGATGGCTCGGGTTGGCCGCGAGGCGCAGCTCCACTTCCGCCCCGCCACTGAGCTTGCGCACGGTGCGATAGCCGAGGTGATATTTCACGTCGCCGTCGCCCGCCACCAGCTCGGGGACAAAGTTGGTACTGAATTCGGTGAAGATCACCTTGAGCGATTTCTGCAGGAAATTGGCCAGCACATTGAGCCGGCCGCGATGGGCCATGCCCATGCAGATTTCCTCGATCCCGTCGCCCGGGCAGCGATGCAGAATAGTGTCGAGAATGATCATGAGCGATTCCGCGCCCTGGAGCGAAAACCGCTTCTGCCCGACGTAGCGGGTGTGCAGGAAAACCTCGAACGCTTCCGATTCCAGCAGCACCCGCAGGAGCGCGATCTCGACCTGGGTAGAGGCCTGGTGTTTGGCCGGACGCGACTCGATTCGGTCGCGCACCCAATTCCGCAGGCGCGGATTCTGGATGTGCTGGAATTCCGCTCCGATCGAGTCGGCGTAGATTTCCTGCAGGCGCGCGATCATGTCGCGCAGAGTCATCCTTTTTTTATCGAGAAAGAAATTCGACGAGACCTGGAGATCGAGATCCTTCTCGCTGAAGCCGAGCTCGCGCAGGGTCAGGAGCGGGTTGGTCGGGCGGCGCTCGGCCAACGGATTCACCCGCGCGATGGTGTGGCCGAGGGTGCGATAGGCGTAAACCAAGCCATCGATCCGGGTCTGGAGCGGGCTTTCGCGCCCGGCAGCCGGAGCGGCCGTGGCGGTGGCGGTGGCGGCGCCGTTGCGCTGCGGGGTGTTGCCCAGCTCGAAGCCCTCGAAAAAGGCGCGCCAGGTCGCATCGACTGAATCGGGATCGGTCTCCCAGCGACGATAGTTTTCATCAATCAGATCGAGATTGCCGCGGGTGGCGAAGGAAGGGCGCATGCTGGGGTACTCTGGCGGCGTTTGCCCGGGCGGCAAGTTGACACTGCAAAGTCAGCTTCCGATGTTCGGCTTTCCAAGCGCATGACGAGAGGAAGAAGCATTCACCGTTGTCAACGCTTCGCTGGGCGAAGCGCGGGTATCGATGTCGCGGCTCCAACCAGTCGGGAGCCCGCTCCCGCGCCGCCCAGACGGCGGCATCTACAGGTCTTCGCCTTCCTCGCCATGGCCTCGACCGCGTTGGCCCAGAGTCCTCCTACCTCCAGTGCAACACCCGATCCAGTCTCGGAGCCGGCCGTGCTCGCGGTGGCGAAGGTTCTGCCTGCCGTGGTCAGCATCAATACCGAGCGCATCGTGCGGCGGCAGGTGCGCGATCCATTCGATGATTTTGCCGCGCAATTTTTCGGCGTTTATCGCAACCGGCCGCGCGAGATTCGCCAGACGCAGCAAAGCCTCGGCTCCGGTTTCCTGGTCGATCCCGCCGGTTACATCGTGACCAATGAACACGTGGTCGAACGCGCGGCCGATCTCAAGATCGAGGTCATCACCAACGACAACAAGAGCTATAAGGCACGCTACATCACCGGCGATCCGAAGAAAGATCTGGCCTTGATCAAGATCGAAAGCGAGAAGCCACTTCCCTTCGTCAACCTGCACGACATCTCGCCGAATTTGTTAGGCCAGACCGTCATCGTGGTCGGCAACGCGCTCGGCTACGGCAGCTCGATCAGCCGCGGCGTGCTCAGCGCGGTCAAACGCGAGATCACGATTAACCAGATGGATTATCACGACCTCCTCCAGACCGATGCCGCGATTAATCCGGGCAACAGCGGCGGCCCGCTGATCGATCTGGCCGGCCGCCTGGTCGGGGTCAGCTCGGCCAAGATGGCTTTCACCCCACAGGGTATCCCGACCCAGGGTCTCGGCTTCGCCATTCCGGCCGATGTGGTCCGGGAAACGGTCGAGCAATTTAAAAAGGTCGCCGATAAACAACCGCCGCCACGTCCCGGAGCTTCCGACCAGGAAACCGGTTCTTCCCGCGCCGATCGCATGTTTGGCCTGCAATTGCAGGATCTGACTAACGACCTCGCGGCTGCGCTCGGCTATGCCGGCGGGAAAGGCGTTCTGGTCAGCGCAGTCGAACCCGGCAGCCCGGCCGACCAGGTCGGAATCGAGCGTGGTCTGGTCATTTATCGCATCGGCAAATACGAGGTGAATTCGGTCCAGGACGTGGAGCGTTTGCTGGCCCGGGCCGAGAGGGGATCGCGGGTCGACGTTGCGGTCGGGATCATCGGCCGGGGCGGGCGCGAGCGCCGGGTTGAGACGGTGAATCTGGTGGCGCGTTAGAATTTTTTTCGGAAAAATTAGCAACGCTTTTCGCGTTGATGATGTCAGTTAAAACTCACCGCAGCATGATCAAGGTCGAAAATCTCACCAAGCGCTATGCCGGGCAGACGGCGATCGACAATCTGAATTTCGAGGTCGGGAAGGGTGAAATCATGGGCTTTCTCGGGCCTAACGGCGCCGGCAAAAGCACCACCATGCGCATCCTCTCCAGCTTCATGCCGCCCACTTCCGGCCGTGCTTCCATCGCCGGCTTCGACGTTTTCGAAAAGTCGCTCCAGGCCCGCGCCCACCTTGGTTACATGCCGGAAAACGTCCCGCTCTATAACGACATGCGGGTAACCGAATACCTCGATTACCGCGCCGCGCTCAAGGGCGTGGTTCATCGCCGGATCAACGAGCGCGTCGGCGACGTGAAAGAGCTTTGCGGCCTGAAAGAGGTGGAGAAAAAACTAATCGGTGCGCTCTCCAAAGGCTATCGCCAGCGCGTCGGCCTGGCCGATGCGCTGGTGCACGAACCCGATCTGCTCATTCTCGACGAGCCGACCAGCGGGCTCGATCCCAACCAGATCCGCCAGGTGCGCGAACTGATCCGCAACCTCGGTCGCCAGCACACCATTTTGCTCTCCACCCACATCCTGCCGGAAGTGGAGATGACTTGCAGCCGCATCATCATCATTAACCAGGGGAAAATCGAAGCCTGCGACACCCCGGAGAATCTGCTCAACCAAATTCGCACCGCGACCGGAGTGCGGCTGGAAGCGAAAACCGGCACCGACAACGGCGTTGAAGAACTAAAGAAAATCACCGGCGTGAAAGATGTCGCCCTAACGAACGACGAAGACTGGCAGATCTTCTCCCTCCGCGCGGAAGCCGGCGCCGACGTGCGACCGGAGGTCTTTCGTCTGGCCAGCGAGCGGCATTGGGCAGTGCGCGAGCTGACTCAGCGCAAAGCGACCTTGGAAGACGTCTTCGTCGAAATCACTCATGCCGATGAAGTCTAGGACAATGAGCAACGACATGGCTGTCATCCCGGGCCGGCGCAGCGCGGCGAGGGACCTCGCCAGCGGCGGTGCAGTGTGCGCCTGTCCTGGAATACGAAACGCCGGCTATGAGATTCCTCAATTCGCTCCGGATGACAGGCCTTAGAACGGCAGTAGAAAACCGATGAGTAAATTCTTCACCCTGCTTTCACGCGAGATAAAGAGCTACTTCTACTCGCCCATCGCTTACATCGTTCTCGTTTTTTTCCTCATCGTCAGCGGAGTCGATTTTTATTTCCAAGTCTCCTTCATGAACCAGCGGGCCGTGCCTTACTCGGTCCAGGAAGCGTTTCTTAACTCGGTCTTTTTCTGGTTCGCTTTCGTTCTCATTTTCCCGCTGATCACGATGCGGCTCTTTGCGGAGGAGTTTAAGCTCGGCACGATCGAACCGCTCATGACTGCGCCGGTGCGGGACTGGCAGGTGGTGCTTTCAAAATACTTTGGCGCCCTTTTTTTCTACATCGTCCTCTGGCTTCCGACCGGACTTTACTTCGTCATCTTTCAGACGCTCACTCACCAGCCCGCGGCTAACTCGGTCGGGTCTTACTTCGGCGGCTATCTCATGCTCCTGCTGCTCGGGATGTTCTATCTCTCGATCGGTTGTTTCGCTTCGGTCCTGACCAAGAACCAAATCGTGGCCGCGATCATTTCCTTTGCCGCCATCACCCTGCTGTTCTTTCTCGGGCTGGTTTCATTCATCCTGCTCGATATCAGCTCGGAGACACGACAGTTACTCGGCTATTTCTCGGCCATCGAACAAATGGGCACTCTCTCCCGGGGCGCGATCGATACCCGGCCAATGGTTCTCTATCTCAGTATGACGATCGTGATGCTGACTTTTACCTATCAAGCCTTTCAATCGCGGAAATGGAGGCTCTAACTCATGGCTGAAGAGACCACTCCCGCGACCAAGCCAAAGAAGATTCACCGATTCCAGATCGGCCTGAACGTCCTGGTCCAGGTCGCGATCGTCATCGTCCTGGCCGCGATGGTGAACTATCTCGGCTTTGAGCATTACAAGCGGTGGGACCTTTCGCGGGATAAGAAGTATCAGCTCTCGGACAAGACAAAGCATTTCCTCGACAGCATCAAGGGTAAGGTGCGGATTACTGTTTTCTTCGGCTCGCAAAATCCGATCACGGGCGACGTGCAAAATCTGCTGACCGAGTATCAATACGCTTCGCACGGAAAGATCGACGTCGAATATGTCGATCCGGAACGCAACCTCACGAGGGCGAAGGAACTCTTCGATAAGTATAAGGTGGTCACGGATGAGAGTGTGCTCATCGTTGATTACGAAGGGCGAAGTAAGACGGTCAAAGCCTCGGAGATGGCCGAGATGGATCAGGGAAATCCGCTCTCCGGCGAAGGTCCCAAGGTCACCGCCTTTAAGGGTGAACAGGCCATCACCAGCGCGCTGATCGACGTGGTGGAAGGGAAGAAAAACACCGTTGGCTACATCATTGGACACAAGGAACCCGCGCTCAGCGGCGAAAGCCCGATCTCGATCCTGAAGACCTTTATTGAGAACGAAAACGTCAAGTTCCAGGAGCTGAATCTGTTCGAAGTGCCAGCCATTCCGGCCAACATCAAGGTGGTCATGATCGCCGGCCCGCAGTACGACTTCTCCGATCGGGAGATGAAGATGCTGCGCGATTTCTGGAACAAGGACGGGCGCATTCTGCTCCTGGTCGATCCGGCGGCGAAGACGCCGAAACTGCTTGGCTTCCTGAACGAGCTCGGGGTAAAAGTGGATGACGATCGGCTCATGGCGATGGTTAAAACCGGGATCGAGGAAGTGGCCCGGGTGCGCGATGTGGTGGCCCATTTTCTGCCCGATATTCCGGTCACGACACGCCTCGCCGGCGTGCAGGCGCCGTTCTTCGGCTCGACCAGCACGCTCACTCTCGATTCGCAGGGCGTGGCCGCGGCTAACATTCATCTCAGCCCGCTGGCCGAAGCCGAAAAGGGCTACTGGGGCGAACGCGATTATAACTCAGAGGACGAAGCGCTGCTCCAGTTCGACCCGAGCAAGGATAAGGGCGATCCCCTCATCATCGCGGCCGCGGTCGAGAAAGGCGGCAGCGCCGACGCGCGCGTCCAGATCAACTCCGCCCGCCTGGTGGTGATCTCGAATTCCACCTTCATCCATGACAACGCGCTGACCCAGGGCCAGCAGGGACTCGACCTTATTTCGGCCAGCATTAATTGGCTGCTCAGCCGCGAACAATTGATTGGAATCGCGCCCAAGATTCCGCAAACGCTCACTTTCACCTTGAGCGAGCAGGCGCTGCGCAGCCTGCGCTGGATCGTCCTCGTCCTCATGCCGCTGGTCCCGGCGGTTCTTGGGCTCTTCGTTTGGTGGCGGCGCCGCGCCTAACGAATCCGCATGAAGACACGGACCACGCTCATCCTTCTCCTCTTGGCCATCGCCCTCGGGGTCTGGATCAAGTTTGTCGAAAGCAAGAAGCCAAATACGGTTGAGGCCCGGCGACAGTCCGGAAACGTGGTTAATTTCGATCGCGAAAAGCTGACCGGGATCGTGATTCAAAACGGCGACGACCGGATCGAGCTGCAACGCGAGGAAGGGAAATGGCGCCTGACCCAGCCGGTGAAGGACCAGGCCGACAGCGGGGCAGTGGACAACCTGATCAGCGACATCGAAAGCTGGCACAAGGAAGGCGAAATCCCGGCCAATCAGGTCACGGCCGATAAAGCCCGGATGAAAGAATTTGGCCTGCTGCAACCGAAGCTTCGCCTTCGCCTGGTCGCGCCCGACGCGCCGCCGGAGATCTTCTTCGGCAAGGACACGGCTTTCGAAGGGCAGATGTATGTGCGCTTTGCTAATTCCAACGATGTCCTGATCGCGACCCAGAATGTGCGCAACGACCTCTCGAAAAAGCCGGATGATTTCCGCGATCGCAAGCTGACTGACCTAACGACCGCGCAAGTGACCCGGGTGGTGGTGAAAAGTCCGGCGGGCGAGATCGAGCTGGCGAAGCGAAATGAGCACTGGGAAATCGTGAAACCGCTCCAGGCGCGTGGCGACGACCAGAAGATTTTCGATCTCCTCGCCCAGGTGACAAACGCGCGCATCCAGGAATTCATCGGCGAAGACAAAGGCGACCTGCACGCCTACGGCCTCTCCGAGCCGCGCGGCTCCATCACCGTCTACGGCGCCGACGACAAGACCGGCCACACTCTGCAGATCGGGAGCGCGGCGGAGAAGATCAAAGACGCGGTCTACGCCCGCTATCAGCCGCGCAGCGCGGTTTACGCCCTGCCGAAGAAAATTGAGGACCTGCTCACGACCAAGCCTAACGATCTCCGCGATCGCCATCTGGTGCGGCTGGATCTGAACAATCTCGACCGGATCCACCTCGAGGCGGCCGGCCAGCCCAAGATTGTTCTCGCGCGCAAGGATCAGAGCTGGACCATCGCCAGCCGCAATAACGAACCGGCCAACAGCGACGAAGTGCGCCGGTTACTCGAGACCCTGAACGAAGAGCAGGTGAGCAAGTTCGTCGCTGATACCGCCACCGATCTGCCCAAGTACGGCCTCGACCAGCCGCAATTGCAATTGATGTTCAGCTCCTTCGCCTCCGAAAACACGGCCGAGACGGGCGCGGGCGAGCATCCCTTTCTCACTCTCTCCTTTGGCAAGACCGAGGGCGACGAAGTCTACGCCCGGGTCGGTGAGGAACCATTCATCGTCGCGGTGAAAAAGAGCCTGCTGGGCAAGATCTGGACCGATCCGCTGCAATGGCAGGCCCTGCCGATCTTCAAGTTGAAGCCGAACGAGATCCATCGCGTCTCGCGCGTGACCGAGCGGGAGGAATCGCTCGAGCGCAACGGGAAGAAGGATTGGAAATGGATCAAAGGCGAAGGTGCCATCGATACCAACGATGTTGAATCGCTCCTCAACACCCTCGCCTCCCTTCGCGCCGTGCGCTGGGTGGGCACGACCAAACCGGAGTACGGCCTGGAGCGGCCGCAGTTGGTCATCACCTTTACCACCGGCCCGGGCGACAAGACCCGACATAAATTGAGCCTCGGCAACCGCAGCGCGGAAGGAATGTGGTACGCGGCGGTCGACGGTCGGGAAGGCGTCTTCCTGGTCAGCAATCCGGATTACACTGCCTTTAAGTTGCCCCTGAGCCAGGCGCCCGCGGCCACGCCGAGTCCGAGCGGCAGCGCCAGCCCTAGCGCGCCAGTGAGCGCGACACCGGCGGCAACGGCAGGCGCCTTCGCCACTCCTCCGGTCGTTGCCACCTCGCCCGTTCCGGCGCCCGTGATTTCGGTGACGCCCGCGCCTTCCCCGTTATAGGGGCTTCGTTCCACGATCGGTCCTGCCGCTAACCTCGAGACGGAGTTGGCGCCCGCGCTTCGCCGACCGAAGCATCTACAACGGCCGTGTAGATCGTGACGATCCCGCCGGAGCGCGGCTCCGCGGTGGCCTCGCGAAACCCACTCCGCTCGATCAACGCACACATTTCCGCCCCGCTCGGGAAGCGCTCGATCGATTCACCCAGATAGTCGTAGGCCTTTTTCTCGCCCGTCACCAACCCCGCCACCCAGGGCAAAACATGATGCAGATACCCACGATAAATCGGCCGCAACCGCCCGCGCGGGAGGGAAAAATCGAGCACCAGCAAACGCCCGCCCGGACGCAGCACGCGTGCCATCTCCGCCAGCGCTGCGCCCCAGTCGGCCATGTTACGCAAGCCAAACCCGACCGTGACCGCATCGAAATTCGCCGCCGCGAAGGGAAGCTGGAGCGCGTCCGCCACCACCGTATTCGTCAGGCCTTTGCTCCGGGCCGCGTCCAGCATTTCGGCGCAAAAGTCGGCCCCGGTAATCTCCACCGCCGGCAGCCGCCGCGCGATCGTCAGGGCGAGATCGCCGCTGCCCGTGGCCAGGTCGAGCAGCGTGCTCGGATTCCACCCGGCGACAATCTCGGCCGCCCGCGCCCGCCAGGAATAATCGAGCCCGCCGCTGAGCAGGTGATTCGCCAGATCGTAACGCCGCGCGACCCGCCGAAACATGGCCCGCACCGTCTCCGGATCGCGGGTGGCGGCATCGGCGGCCGAGGAAGATGTGAGATCGGAAGACAAGAGAAGCGGGCGCAACGTAGCGAGCGGCCGCGGTCAATTCCAGCACGGGATCGACCTGTCTTCTTCGCTCGGGCTCAGCCAACTTTTTCGTCAGCAGCCTATCCGCCGGTCAGGCGCGCTTCGGCCAGGTCAAGATCGCGCTGTATCCGCCGGAGCGCTTCGTCGTTGATTTTATGCGAATTGCGCAGCCCGATAATGGTTCGCCGCTCGACCTGCAGGGCGCCGTGTTGCAGCCGCTGGTAGATCGGGGTCGTGATGACGCCGCTTGGGTTTCCGCTCTCCTCGCAGCAGGCGTTCAGTTGCTCGATCCGGTCGCAGTATTCCGCCCGCACCCGCACCATCACATCTTCCGGGAGGTGTTCTTCCAAAGCTTTTTGTTCGACGAAATCGACCGCGGCCTCGTTCGCCAGCAGGCGCGCGCTCCGCTCCTCGTGATCGGTCGCACCGTCGTCTTTTATCCCGAGCCGGCGGATGAGGATCGGCAGGGTGAGCCCCTGGAAGACGAGGGTGGTGAGGATAACGCAAAAGGTGAGGAAGAGAATGTAACTCCGGCCCGGAAACGGTTGCCGGTTTGCGAGCAAAAGCGGGAGGGCAAAGGCGGCCGCGAGCGAAACCACCCCACGCATGCCGGCCCAGGCGATGAGGACGCTGTGTTGCCAGGGCGGCACCGGATCGCGCGCGCGCATTTTCGGGCTCAACCAGCGCGGCAGATAGGTCGCGGGAAAGACCCAGGCGATGCGGACGAAGACGACGGTGGCGCTGATGATGAGCCCGTAGGTGGTGAGGCGGGAGAGCGGTTCGTGGCTCAGCTTGCGCAGGATGTCGGGCAATTGCAGCCCGATCATGATGAAAATAAAACCGTTAAGGAGAAAGGCGATCATCTCCCAGAAAGCCAGCGCCTGCAGCCGGGTGCGGGCGGAGAGCGCGGTCGAGTGCCAGCCCAGATAAACACCGGCCGTGACTGTGGCCAGGACGCCGGAGACGGCGCAACGTTCCGCCAGGAGATAAGCGGCAAACGGGGTGAGCAGGGAGACGGTGATCTGGACCGGTGGATCGTCGAGCTGCCTTTGCACCCAGCGCATGAGCATGCCCACCAGCAACCCGAGCGCGACTCCGCCCACCCCGACGAGGATGAAACGGAGACTGGCCGCGCCTAACGAGAACTGTCCCGTAACCATGGCGGCGACGGCGAATTGGTAGGCCACCAGGGCGGTGGCATCGTTGACCAGACTCTCGCCTCCGAGGATGGCCTGGATGCGGGTCGGCACCCGCAGTCGTTTCAGGATCGCTTCGGCCGCGACCGCATCAGGCGGCGAAACGATCGCGCCAAGGGCAAAGGCGGCCGCCCAGGGCAGCCCGGTGATGAAGGAATGCGCCACCCAGGCCACCACCGTCATGGTGAGCAGGACGAGGCCGATGGCGAGGAAGAGAATCGGGCGCAGGTTGCGCCGGAAATCGCGCCAGGAAGTGAAAAGCGCGGCCGGATAGAGCAGCGGCGGGAGGAAGAAAAAGAGGACCAGATTCGGATCGAGCCGAATGACCGGAAGAAACGGCACAAAGCTCAGGGCCAGGCCGCCGAGCACGAGCAGAACCGGGTAGGGAATCTTGAGCTTGTTCGCGATCACGACCAGCCCGGCGACCAGCACGAGCAGGAGCACAACCGGTTCGGCGTGGTGCATGAGGTGGTTCCGCGGTCTTCGTTAGGCCAGATCGGCCGTGGCTCGCGCGCTGGCGGCCTCAGCCTTGGCCCGGTTGGCCTGCAATTGCGGCAAGTGCTTTTCCGCCCAGTGGCAAATGGCGTTGAGCGGCTCGATCAAGGTGCGCCCGAGCGGGGTGAGGGCATACTCCACCTTCGGCGGCACGACCGGATGGACCTTGCGCGCCACCAGCCCGTCGCGCTCCAGGCTGCGCAGGGTCTGGGTGAGCATCTTTTGCGAGATGCCACCGATCTCGCGCTGCAGTTCGGCGTAACGCCGAGTGCCGGTGGCGAGGACGTGAATAATGAGGGCGGTCCATTTGTCGGCGATGCGGCTAAGGACGACGCGGGAGAGACAGTGCGCGTTCATGACCGAGGCGGCGTTGCTGCGGGTGGGCATGGCTTTTTTCTTAGCGGCATCGCACGACACGCGCAAATGGAGAGTAACCTCCTGCCAGGACGATACGGCTCCCGGAGTCGGCTCCAAGACGGCCAAACTTTTTTCTTGGAAAACGAAATAGACCTGTTATCGCTCCTCGCCGAGAGCGTTCCCCAGAGTGCCAAGACGACCGAGCCGGATGCGCGCGGGCTGAGGATTTGGTGGACGCAGGAGGATATGCCCAACGCGAAAATAACAGCCCAATGAAGCTCCTGATTGTCGGTGGCGGCGGCCGCGAACATGCCCTGGCCTGGAAGCTCCAGCAATCTCCCCAGGTCGAAACCATCTTCTGTGCCCCGGGCAACGCCGGGACCGAAGCGCTTGGCCAAAATGTCCCGATTTCGCCTAACGAATCGGCCAAATTGGTCCACTTCGCACGCGAGAACGAGATCGATCTCACCGTGATCGGGCCGGACGATCCCCTGGCCGCGGGGTTGGTGGACGATTTCCAAAAAGCCGGCCTGCGCATCTTTGGTCCGAGCAAATCCGCCGCCCGGCTCGAATCCTCCAAGGTCTTTGCCAAGCAGCTGATGCGTTGTGCCGGAGTGCCGACGGCGATGGCCGGCGTCTTCGCAGATAGCCGCAAGGCCTGCCGCTTCGCGGAAAAATTGCATTATCCGATCGTGATCAAGGCCGACGGCTTGGCTGCCGGCAAAGGCGTCATCATCGCGCCCGATGCCGCCAGCGCGATGGACGCGATCACCGACATGCTCGATCGCGGGCGTTTTGGGGCGGCCGGCGCGCAGGTCTTGATCGAGGAATTTCTCGAAGGCTGGGAATGCTCGCTCCACCTCCTGGTCTCGGGCCAGCATTACAAATTGCTCGGCACGGCCTGCGATCACAAACGGCTCCGGGAAGGAAACAAAGGTCCCAATACCGGCGGGATGGGCGCCTACAGCCCGGCGGCGGACTGGAGCGGCGAGCTCGAAAAGCAGTTTGAGGAAAAAATCATGGGCTCGCTCATGCGCGGTCTGCGGGACGAGAAGATCCAATTTTCCGGGCTGCTTTTTCCCGGCTTGATGATCGACCGCGAGACGGCGCGAGTGTTGGAATTTAACTGCCGCTTCGGCGATCCCGAGACCCAGGTCATCCTGCCCCGCCTGCGTGGCGACTTGCTTCCGATCCTGCAAGCGACGATCGACGGCCGGCTGGAGGAGGTCGCGATTGAATTGGATCCGCGCCCGGCGGTGACGGTGGTGCTGGCTTCGGCCGGTTACCCAGGCAAATCGGAGACCGGGAAAAAAATCTCCGGCCTGGAGGAATGTGGGCAGATGGAAAACGTGGTCGTCTTCCACGCCGGCACACGGCGCGAGAAGGGCGAAGTGGTGACCAGTGGCGGACGGGTCCTGGCCGTAACGGCGTTGGGCGAGACGATCGCGGCGGCGCGCGAGCTGGCCTACCAGGCGGTGGCGAAAATCGACTTCGAAGGCTGCCATTATCGTCGCGACATTGCTCTTGCCGCGGTTGGGGCTAAGGTCGAGCCGACCGATGGTGCGTCTCCTGCTCAGCGCTAGCCTAACGATTCTCTTCTGCTTCGCGGCGCAGGCGCAATCGCCTTCCCCCCGGAAGTCGACCCCGTCACCGTCCGCTTCGCCAGGCAAATCCTCGCCCTCGCCTTCCCCGACAACCCTGCTAGAAGGTCTCACCGCGGCCGATCTGCAAAAGGCGGTCCCGCTCCTGCGCGAACATTATCTCAACCCGGCCGCCCTGAGCGAGACGGAGCTGCAACGCGCCACCCTGGCGGGCCTGCTCGAGGAGTTGGGGCGCGGCGTCATGCTGCTGCCGGTCAAGCCGAGCCCGGCCCCTTCGCCGGCGCCGTTCTATCGCGAGATCGTGGGCGGCCACATCGGCTATCTGCGGCCGGGCGAGCTCAGCCGATCCCAATTACAGGAACTCGATACCACCTTGCGCGGATTCTCCGGGAAAAAGGTCGACGCCGTCATCCTCGATCTCCGGGCCTGCGGCGAGACGAATAACTTTGCCCTGGCGGCGTCTTTTGCCGACCGGTTTCTGCCCAAGGGCAGCAAGCTTTTCTCCCTCCGCGGCCCGGGCGACGGGGAGAAATCGGAGCAGACATTCGTAGCCGATCAGAGCCCGCTTTATCGCGGGCTCCTCGTCCTTCTGGCCGATATGGAAACGGCGGGCGCGGCCGAAGTCGTGGCCGCCGTTCTGCGCGCGGAAACCGGCGCCATCATCATCGGGCAGAAGACCGCCGGGCGCGCCGTGGCCTACTCCGATCTGCCGCTCCCGAGCGGCGTCATCCTGCGGGTCGCGGTGGCGGAAGCGGTCCTGCCAAACGGCCAGCCACGTTTTCCCGATGGGGTTCCGCCCGATCTGAAGGTGGATCTCCCGATTGCTGCCAAGCGCGAGATTTTTCAAGCCAGCCTCACGAGCGGCATGGGCCCCTTCGTCTTTGAAAGCGATCGGCCCCACCTGAACGAGGCCGCTCTCCTGGCCGGGACAAACCCCGAGATCGAAGCCGCCCAGGCCGCGCAGCAACGCGCCCACGGCGGCGCCAAACCGCCGCTGCACGACACCGTGCTCCAGCGCGGGGTCGACCTTGTCACTTCGATCGAAGTCTACGAAAAGCAGGAAGTCCGGCCGCCCTAACGAATTCTTTCAATCCCGTGCACCCGCTCGAAGAACGCATCCGCTATCAATTCCAAAATCCACGTCTCCTGACCGAGGCGCTGACTCATCCGAGCATCGCGCACGAGAAACAGCGTTCTCTTTTCGACAACCAGCGGCTCGAATTCCTGGGTGACGCCGTCCTGCAACTGGTGGTGACAGAGCATCTCTTCGCCCGCTACGGCGAGGCCGGCGAAGGCCGCCTCACCACCCGGCGCTCGCGCCTCGTCGCGCGCGAATCGCTCAAGGTGCGGGCGGCCGCGCTCGATCTCGGGCGGCATCTTCTGATGGGCCGGGGCGAAGAAGCGAGCGGCGGCCGGCAGCGCGATTCCACCTTGGGCGATGCCTTCGAGGCGCTGCTCGGTGCGCTTTATCTCGATAGTGATCTGGAGACGGTGCGGCGTTTTATTCTGGAGGAAATGAAGGACGACCTCGAGCGGCTGGAAGAAGAGCCGCTGGAGGTGAATCCGAAGGGGCAATTACAGGAATTGCTCCAGGCCATCTCGCCCCGCAGCCCGGTCTACGCGCTCCTCTCGCAACAGGGGCGCGAGCACGAGCGCGTCTTCCACGTCCGGGTGGTGTGGGAATCCCAGAACCTCGGGGAAGGCAGCGGCCGGAGCAAAAAACAGGCGGAGAGCGCCGCCGCCCTGGTGGCGCTGAAGGAGCGGAGCTGGCTGAAGAAGAGCGACCCGGTTGCGTCCTAGCCGGAAAAGTCTACCGCTGGTGATTCAAGGCCTGGATTTCGCCTAACGAATTCTCCCAGCTGAAGTGCCGGGCGATGGCGCGACTAACGAACTCCTTCGCCCGCTCGATCGCACGCTCGAGCTCGTCGCCCTGCGCCAGCCGGGCCGCGATCGCGGCGGAATAAGTGCAGCCGGTGCCGTGGGTCGAGACTCCAGCGACGAAGGGCCCAGAGAATTCCCGCACGAGGCCACCCTCGAAGAGCAAATCGGTCGCGTTCTCGCCTTCCAGATGGCCGCCTTTGATCAGGAAACGGGTGCCAAACTTTTCCGCCAACTCGCGCCCGGCCGTGCGCATCTCCTCGAGACTGCGCACCGGCCTGCCAGTCAGAGCGGCCGCTTCCGCCATGTTGGGCGTGACCAGACTGGCGCGTGGAAAAAGCCGCGCCCGATAGGTCTCGACCGCAGCCGGCTGAAGCAGAGCGTCGCCGCTGGTCGCGATCATGACCGGATCGATGACGAGCGGAATTTCGCCGGCCGATTGCTCCAGCACCGTAGCCACCATCTCGACGATCTCGGGCGAATGGAGCAGCCCGGTTTTGATCGCGCCGATGGGGAAACTGGCGAGCAAAATCTCAATTTGTTCGCGCACATTGGCCACCGCGATTCCCTGGATGGAGGAGACTTTTCCCGGCACCTCGGCCACCACGCAGGTGACCGCGGTGAGCCCATAAACGCCGAGCGCGCTGAAAGTCTTGAGGTCGGCCTGCAAGCCGGCTCCGGCGCTGCAATCCGAGCCGGCGATGGTCAGGGCAACCGGAACGGCGCGCTCTGAATGTTGGCTCGTTCGGCCTGGAACCGGGGTCGGCTCTCGCTTCACGAATCCGACGAAGGAACGCTCCCGTTAGGTCCCGTCGCTGCCGATGGCTTCGACCGGGCAGCCTTCCATTGCTTCTTTGCAGAGGGTTTCCTCTTCGGGCGACTCGGGCTGTTTGTAGACAAAGGAATGACCGCCGTCGTCGTTCCGCTTAAAGTTGGCGGGTGCGGTCTCGCGGCAAAGATCGCAGTCGATGCACTGGTCATCGACGTAGAAAGTTCCCTCGACGTTTTCGGAATATTTATTTGCGACGTCAGCCATAAAGCACTTCAGGGCGGGTTCGGCCACGAAGGTAGGGATAATCGCTGGAGGCGCAACGGGATTTTCGGTTGACGCTATGCGGCCCCACCGCCACATAACCCGCAGCCGAAGCTTCTCCGACCACGCTCCGCTCATTTCATGAAAGACGAAGCCCGTCGCGCCCTTATTTCCTTTGCCGTCGAGATGGTGATCTACGCCTTTCTCATCGCCGGCTATTTTTTCCTCGTCCTCCATCTCCTCGGGCCATCGCTGGGCGCGATCGCCAAGGGTCACGTGCGCTGGTATGCGGTCCTCTGCGTGGTTCTCATTCTGGGTCAATCGATCGCGCTGGAGACGATTACCACCTTTCTGCTCCGGCTCCTGCGCGGGCGTTCTGAATGATCGCGATGCTCTTTCCGATCTCCCACACGGAGATCAATCCAATTTATCTCGCCGTGCTCGGCTTTTTCATCGGGCTGCTCGGCGGCTTCTTCGGCGTGGGCGGGAGCTTCATCGCCGGCCCCACTCTGCGCGCGCTCGGGTTGGATTGGAACTACGCCGTCGGCACCGACCTGGCTCACATTGTCGGCACCTCGGTGGTGGCGGCGAAACGGCACCGCGCGCTCGGGAACGTCGACCTGCGCCTCGGCCTCATCATGGCCGTCGGCACCATCGCCGGAGCGGAGATCGGGGCCCAGCTCATCCAGATGTTAAAGCGGGCCGGGAACGTCAACTTCGTCGTCAGCGTCGTCTCGATCGTGATCTACTCCAGCGTCTCCGTCTTCATGATCTGGGAAGCGAGTCTCACCCTGCGCGGGCAGCGCAAAGCGAAGCGCGCCGGCACCCCGAAAAAAACCGGCAAGGAAGACGAGAATTCCTTCCGCGGATTCACTAATTGGATTCATCGCCTCAAGCTTTGGCCGATGATTTCTCTCCCCGTCTCAGGCATTAAATCGATTTCGCTCTGGACCATCCTCAGCGTCTCTTTCATCGGCGGAATCTTCAGCGGGTTCCTCGGTGGCGGGGCCGGCTACATCCGCATGCCGATGATGGTCTATGTCCTCGGGGTGCCGACCCATCTCGCGGTCGGGACCGATCTTTTCGAGATCATCATCTCGGCCAGCTACGGCACCTTCAGCCACGCGCTGAAGGGGAAACGTCGATATTCTGATCGCGCTCGTGATGCAGACCGGGGCCGCGATCGGAGCCCAGATCGGCGCCATCTCCACCCAATATTTTGCCGGCCCGAAGATCCGGCTCGCCTTCGTCCCGCTCCCCGCTCATCGGAGTGGGGCTGGTGCTTTACACTTTGCTCACCGGACACAAACTTTAAGCGGCGCATGCGCATCCTCATTTGCAGCGACGGCACCGATCCCGCGGATAACCCGACCCGTCTGGGCGGATTGATCGCGGGGCCGTGCGGCGCGCAAACCACCCTCCTCGGCATCGTCGAAGACGTGAGCGACGAGGAACCGCTGCGCAAAGCGCTGGACGAGGAAGCCGAGCTGCTGCGCAAACTCGGCGTCTCGCCGCAGATCGTGGTCCGCTCTGGAGAACCGATTCGCCAGATCCTGGCCGAGACGACCGCGAATGAATACGAATTCGCCATCATCGGCGCCCGGCGCAAAGGGAGCGGCGGACTCTATTTCCG